>NZ_CANBCP010000024.1 GCF_947367085.1 uncultured Lactobacillus sp.
AGAGGACCTGAGCATATTGCCCTAATTACTGACTGTATGCAGGCAGGCTTAATGCCAGATGGCGACTACATGTTAGGTGAATTGCCAGTGTATGTAAAAGATGGCATGGCAAGATTGAAGTCTAATAACAGCTTGGCTGGAAGTATTTTATTACTTAAAGATGCTGTAAAGAATTTGGTTAACTGGAATGTTGTTACACCGGAAGATGCAGTAATGATGGCTAGTTATGTTCCTGCAAAAAGTATGTCCATGACCAGAAAATGTGGTATCATCAAGCCAGACCATGACGCAGATTTCGTCGTTTTGGACGATGATATGAGCCTGGTAGAAACATATTTAAATGGTGTATCCAGATATAGAAAATAATTTCAAAAAATTGGTGTGAACCAGTTGACAAAAACTGGTTGGTACCTTATTATTTAATTGTAAGTTAAGCGCTTTCATATAATATCTGGAAGCATTTTTAACAGTTCGGAGGGAAATTATGAGTATAGTAGGAGCTCGAATCGATGGACGATTAGTCCATGGTCAGGTAGCAAATCTTTGGACACCAAAGCTTCAGGCTGATCGTATTATTGTTGTTGATGAAGAAGCAGCTGATAATGATATTCAAAAAAGCGGCTTAAGAATGGCAACTCCAATGACGACTAGATTGAGTGTTTTAAAGGCTAAGGTTGCTGCAGATCACTTAAATAAACATCGCTATGGAAATCAAAGAGTTTTCATAGTTGCCAAAAAACCAGCCGAGTTTTTAGCATTGCTTAACGATGGAGTGAAATTAGATACTTTAAACGTTGGTACCATGTCACAAACTGATACCACTAAATCTATCACCAAACAGATTAACGTTGAAGAAAAAGACGTTAATGATTTTAAACAAATTGCAGATAAAGGCGTAAACATCACTGCACAACTTACCCCGAGTGATGATTCTCACGACTTTATGAAATTGTTGAACGAAAAGTTAAAGTAGGAGGGTCATTATGATTGCTTGGTGGCAAATACTATTGTTAACCCTATATGCGGGTTATGAAATTCTAGATGAATTGCAAATTTATTCATCATTGAACACTCCTGTTGGTGCAGGATTAGTTGCTGGAATTATCATGGGCGACATGGGAAAAGGCTTGATGATTGGTGCAGCAATGCAGTTGATGGTTTTAGGTGTTGGTACCTTCGGTGGTGCATCTAAGATCGATGCAACAACTGGTACTGTTTTAGCAACAGCCTTTTCTGTAAGTGTTAGTGGTTTAAGTTGGCAAGCAGCAGTTTCTTCAATTGCTGTTCCTGTAGCTGCTATCATGGTTCAATTGGACGTTTTAGCAAGATTTACAAACACTTACTTTGCTCACAGAATTGACCACTTTATTGATGAACAAAACTACAAGGCTATTGAAAGAAACTTCCTGTATGGTGCTATTCCTTGGGCATTATCACGTGCCATTCCAGTATTCGTTGCTTTAGCATTTGGACGTGGCTTAGTTCAAAATATCGCTAACGCTTTAAACAGCGACTGGAAGTGGTTAGGAACTGGTTTAACAGTTGCTGGTGCTGCATTACCTGCAGTTGGTTTTGCAATCTTATTGAGATACCTACCAGTTAAAAAGCATATTGCATACTTAATTTTAGGTTTCACAGTAACTACATTATTCGCAACAATGTTTACTAACATCCAAACTTTAGGTACTGGACTTGCTGCTGCAAGCAAAGGCTTCACTACTGTATTTAATGGTTTACCAATGCTTGCAATCGCACTTTTGGGATTGGGACTTGCTATCTTGCACTACAAGGGCATTCCATTGTCAAAGGCTAAGTCCTCAAATGCTTCAGATGCTTCACAAAGCGTAGAAAAGACTAGTTCAGACGCAAATGACGAAGGAGAGATCACTGATGACGAACTCTAAATTAAATTATAAGTTAACTAAAAAAGACTTTAATCAAATTAATAGAAGATCTCTTTTTGGATTCCAATTAGGTTGGAACTATGAAAGAATGCAAAACACTGGTTACTTATACACCATGCTTCCACAACTTCGTAAGATCTATGGTGATAAGTCTCCAGAATTAAAAGAAATGATGAAGACTGAAACTCAGTTCTTTAACACTTCAAACTTCTTCAACACCATTATTACTGGTATTGACTTGGCAATGCAAGAACACGAAGGAATCGAAAGTCGTGAAACTGTAGCCAGTTTAAAGGTTGGTTTGATGGGACCATTTGCCGCAATTGGTGACTCAATCTTTGCCGCATTAATTCCAACTATCTTTGGTGCATTGGCTGCTTCAATGGCTGCTGAAGGAAACCCAATCGGTGTAATTATTTGGATTATTGCTAACTTAGCAATCTGTGTGTTCCGTTGGAAACAATTACACTTTGCTTATGAACAAGGTACTTCATTAGTTACTGATATGCGTGATCGTTTGAACGCATTGACTGACTCAGCTACTGTTTTAGGTGTGTTCATGGTTGGTGCTTTAGTTGCTACTATGATCAACATTAAGTTTGCTTGGGTACCACATATTGGTAAGGTTACGATGGATATCCAAAACAACTTGGACATGATTATTCCTAAATTATTACCAGCTTTACTTGTAGGTTTTGTATACTGGTTACTAGGAAGAAAGAAAATGACTTCCACTAAGGCAATTTTAATTGTTTTAGTATTATGTGTAGTTCTCGGTGGTTTAGGTATTATTGCTAAAGCCTAACTGAGAGAAAGGAAATTATAATGGCTAAAGATTTAGTTTTGATTAGTCATGGCAAAATGGCTGAAGAAGTTAAAAAAAGTGCTGAATTAATCATGGGTCCGCAAGACCACGTTCACACTGTTGTTTTACTACCTGAAGAAGGTCCAGAAGACTTTCAAAAGAAATTTGAAGACACGATTAAGGATTTTGAAGAACCTGAAATTACTGTCTTTGCAGATTTGATGGGTGGTACTCCTGCTAATACTGTTAGTCGTCTAATTATGAGCGGCAATGATAATATTCACTTGATTGCTGGTATGAACTTAGCAATGGTAATTGAATGGCTCAACAGCCAAATGATTGGTAACGATGGTGACTATGTTACCGCTGCTAAGGCTGGAATTGTTGATATTAACCAAATGCTCGCTAACATGAAAAAGTAGCTAAATGAATAACTAGATATTAAAAAATCTACTGATTTTTACGTCAGTAGATTTTTTTGTTATAAGTTATTTAATTTTTGAATAAGATATATAAAAATTTTATATCAAGGTAAAGATTTATTAAACATAGTTGAAAAATGCTAGCTTGGATTATAAGCTAAAGACGAATTAAATATTGGTATGCAAATAAACTGTTAGGTGAGACTCCTACGTAAATATATGCTGGTGCCCAGCAACATCCAGAGATGCCAATGGGTTAAACAGGAACTGTCGACTTAAGGCTTTTCCCAATCAGCTAGTCATAAGACTTTACGTTACGTAGTGTTAAAACTGAACGACGAGTGAATCAAAGCTTGCTAAGAGACCGATGCAGTTTATGCGTCGGTCTTTTTTGTTTATTTGCTGAATTCTTAGAGGGAGAAAGTAGAATGATCAAAATCGACTCAAGAAAACGTGCAAAAACAGATGTAGCTTTAGTCAGAAAGCTTGCTAATAAGGACGTAAACGAAGTATTAAGGACTTTCGATACTTCGCTAGATGGACTAAATTCAAGCCAAGCTAAAAAACGATTAGATAAATACGGTCCAAATGAAGTTTCAAATAAAAGTCACCATTCTAAGTTATATTTTTTAGGTGAAGCTTTTTTGACACCCTTTACCGGAGTATTGATATTATTAGCTGCCTTGTCATTTTTTACAAATTATTTATTAGCTAGCAGCAGTGATAAGGACCTTAGCACTGTGATTATTATGTTAGCCATGATTTTAATTTCAGGCATTACTAGTTTTATCCAAAATATTAGAACCACTAATGCTGTAAATAGTCTGCTCAATATGGTCTCAGTTACTTGCAACATTAAACGAGATCAAAAAGACCAGGAACTGTCAACTCAGCAAGTAGTAAGAGGCGATATTGTAACCTTAGCTGCTGGTGATTTAGTTCCGGCTGATATGCGTTTAATTGAAAGCAAAGATCTATTTTGCTCAGCTAGTTCATTAAATGGTGAATCTAGCCCTGTTGAAAAAAGTGCAAATCAAAAACCAAGTATAAATCAGAATTATTTAGATTATCCCAATATTGTTTATGAAGGCACTAATATTGTCTCAGGTTCAGGTGTTGGAGTTGTTTTTGCAACAGGGGAGGAAACTGTTTTTGGTAAATTAGCACAAAGCTTAGATCAAAATCAAGGACAAGCAACTACTTTTGATATTGGTATCAAAAATATCTCTAAGATCTTATTGTTAATGACTGCAGTTATTACGCCACTTGTTTTTTTGATCAATGGTTTGACTAAGGGAGATTGGTTTAACGCTTTGATCTTTGCTATTGCTACTGCTGTAGGATTAACTCCTGAAATGCTGCCAGTAATTGTCACAAGCAATTTAGTTAAGGGATCAGTTGAGATGGCCAAGCATGATACGATAGTCAAAAAGATGAGCTCCATTCAAAACTTTGGTTCAGCTGATATTTTGTGCACTGATAAAACCGGTACTTTAACTCAGGATAAAGTTATTTTAGAGCGACACTATGATTTGAATTTGAAGCAAAATAAGCAAGTTTTGAAAACGTCATTTTTGAATAGTTTTTATCAAACAGGGATGAAAGATCTGATGGATGAAGCCATTATCAAAGCTACTGATTCCAAAATCGATACCTTGAAAATTAAAAACGATTTTCAAAAAATAGATGAGGTTCCCTTTGACTTTAAGCGCCGTAGATTAAGTGTAGTAGTGGAAAATAAGAGTGGTGAGCGTGTATTAGTGACTAAGGGAGCCGCTGAAGAAATGCTAGCTTGCAGTCGCTATAAGCAAGTAAACGATAAGATCACCATATTAGATAAAGCAGCTAAGGAAGATATCTTAGCTAAAATTGAAGAGATGAATCGTGAAGGATTGCGAGTTTTATTGCTTGCTTATAAGAAAAATCCGATCCTAAGCGGTGAATTAAATGTTAACGATGAAACTAACCTTATTTTAGTTGGCTTTCTTGCATTTCTTGATCCACCAAAACCAAGTGCTAAGCAAGCGTTGAGAGCATTAAAAGACGACGGCATTAAAGTTAAAATTTTAACCGGCGACAATGAAGCTGTAACCAGAAATGTCGCAAATCAAGTAGGAATTAGTGTGAAAACTGTTTATCAAGGCCAGGATTTAGAAAATAAAAGTAACACTGAATTAATGAAAATAGTGCAAGAATGTGATGTTTTTGTTAAGTTATCTCCTGAGCAAAAAGCTCAAGTTATCGGGCTTTTAAGAAAAGATGGCCACACTGTCGCTTACATGGGTGACGGTATCAATGATGCCCCTGCTATGCAGGCAAGTGATGTGGCGATTTCAGTAGATAGTGCGGTTGATATTGCTAAAGAGTCCGCCGATATTATTTTGCTTCACAAAGATTTGCGAGTATTAGAAAAGGCTGTCAAAATAGGTCGCCAGGTTTTTGGCAATACTATGAAATACATTAAAATTACTCTATCTTCTAACTTTGGAAATATTTTATCTTTACTAGTTGCATCAGCTTTCTTACCATTCTTGCCAATGCTGCCAGTTCAGTTGTTAATTTTAGATTTGATGTATGGAACAAGCTGCTTATCCATTCCATTTGATAAGATGGATAACGCTTATCTTTCAGAACCAAGAAAGTGGAGCACTAAAAAATTACCTAAGTTTATGTTTTATTTTGGACCAATTTCATCAATTTTTGATGTGATTACGTTTGCAGTCCTATTTTTCTTAGTTTGTCCACAATTAGTCGGAACCACATATGCCCAGGCAACTAGTAGTCAAAAGTTACTTTTTAGCCTTATTTTTTGTACTGGTTGGTTCATTGAGTCATTGTGGACTCAAGAAATGGTGATTCATGCTCTCAGAGATCCTAAAATGCCTTTTATTCAGCAAAAAGCAACTTTTGCTGTGATGATAGCTACAATTGGAATGGCTCTTATTGGCACGCTACTACCATTTATTTTGCCTGTGGCCAAATCAATGAAGTTCGGTCCCATCCCAGCTTATTTCTTAGTATTAGTCTTAATTTTATTGCTGCTATATATTTTCTTAACCAGCTTAGTAAAAGCTTGGTATTTAAGAAAGGAAAGATATTTAATCTAAAGAGTTATCTAGTTTTTGAATGAGATATATAAAAATTTTATATCATAATAAAGATTTATTAAAAAGATATCAAATCTTCTTTTGGTAATGAAATAGTTTGTTACCCTTAAGGCAAAGAAAAGAGGATGAGTATGAACAATAAGTCAAATCAAAAAAAGTTCCATTTTATATGGATTATTTCTATTTTACTAATTCTTGTAGTTGCACTAGTTGGAGCAGGATATGGCTATGTTAAATCTGTGACTAACAATATTTCGACTAATCATCGCGCCAAAGATGTTGCAAAATTAAAACAAGGCAAGCCTATTTCAATTTTAGTGATGGGGACTGATGTTGGAGCCTTGGGACGCGGAACTTCTTATGCGGGCAATACGGATACTTTAGAATTAATTACGATCAATCCGACCCAAAGAAGAACTGTAATGACGGCAATTCCACGCGATACTTTAGTTAAAATTAATACTTCTCATGGCAGTCTTTATGAAAAAATAAATGCCTCTTATGCCATTGGTGGAGATAAATTGGCTAAAAAGCAAGTTAGTGAGTTATTAGATGTACCAGTTGATTATTTTGCCTTAGTAAATATGGGAAGTCTTGAGAAAGTAGTTGATGCTGTTGGTGGCGTTGAGGTTAACAATCCGTTTACCTTTACTTTCGATGGACATAAATATCGCAAGGGTTATCAAAAACTAAATGGTAAACAAGCGTTAGGATATAGCCGGATGCGCTATGATGATCCAGATAATGATTATGGCCGTCAAAGACGTGGTCAACAAATATTGATTAGCTCAATCAAAAAATTTAAAAACCAAGGTAATTTGATTGCTGCTAATAAGATTTTAATGGCAATTAAAGATGGAGTACGTACTGATGTGCCTTTAGATAATCTGAGTGTCTTGTATAAAAATTATGCGCCAGCTATGAATTCAACTTATAACGAGCAATTAAGAGGAAAAGATGCCAAAATTGATGGTATTGATTTTCAAATTGCAATGCCTGACCAATTAAATGATATTTCTAAGCAAGTCAGAAATTCATTGGGATTAAGGCCGGCTGCAGTTGTGAATGAAGAAACTAAGCTTGCTGACCAGCAAACAAGTTGGGATGGCTATAAGAATCTGGAATTTAGCCTGCCAAATGGAGCCAAATATAATCAATTAACAAAATAGAGCACAAAAATACGCTGAGAATTTAAAATTTACTCAGCGTATTTGTTTTATCTATTTAAAAATTAATTGAATAGTTTCAAGCGGCTCTAATTTTTCATTGATTGTGGCAAGCTTGCCATCTAAATCAATATCAATTTCTTCAACGCCGACACCATTTTGGTGGTAGCGAATTAAAGTGGCTTTTTGAGAAGTTAAGTGAGAAACGTGCCACTTAATTTTATCGTAGCTGTCTAGTGAGAAGTTAGAAATCCAAGCGACTTTACCGTCAGATTGAACATTCAATTTAACATTTGACATATCAACATCGAGATAATCGATTGGAGCAACTGATGAAGCGATTTGCTGCATAATGCCTTGTTTGTAAGTGGAGAATTGTGATTCCCAGCCATGCTTTGGATCTTGGTCCATTGGCATCAAGATGATGTGTTTGTCGATAACAGTCATGAAGGCGCCTAATTTTTCATCTAAAGATGAATATGCCCAAGACCATACTTTAACGTCGCTATCATGATCATAATCAATCTTGAGATAGTTACCAGTGTGTTGATTCATGGTAACCCGAGGATTCTTGACGCCTTGAACTGTTAAGCCATCAGCTTGTTCAAATGACTGATATCCCGTCTTACATGGGTGCCAGGCGGCTTTATGAATGTGAAGCAAGCTGTCCAATTCACGATCTAAGATTACTTGAATACTTTCGCCATCGAGAAAGACCGTATTGTTTTTAAGCAGCTCGGTAATTTGTTCATTCGTAAAGTTACGCAGCAGTTGACCAGCGATTGCAATTGTTTGCCCCTTTAAATGCATATCTGATTGAATCGGTAAAATCGTCGTTGCAAAACCAAAGCTTGCAAGTAAACTTGCCCAGTTCTTTTCATGTGGCAGCATTTCTTCGGGTGCTTGTCCTTTTGTTGTATGGATAGAATAAGCTGAATCTTGATCAACTAAGACTTTGATACCTTTTAAGTTGTGCATCTTTAAGCGATTTTCTTTTAACTTAGTTGCAAATGGCTTAATTTTTGCCAGCATCGTATCATAGTGCCAGTGGTCGTTGATGCCGTTGCCCATCATGTCAAACAAGTTGAGCATGATTCCACGTGCACCAATTAAGGCACTAGTGATAATTTGAAAGGCAATAAACCGGTTGGACTTAACTTGAGGAGTCCACATTGAGTTTTCTAGTTCTGGATAAAGCTCAGCCTCATCGCCTAAGTAAGCCGCAGTGATGCGGCTGTATTCTTCGAAGCTTCTAGCATAAATGTTTGGCGCCACTTCATTATATGCAGGCAGGTGCGGGCGAGCGACACGTGGATGGTTGAGACCTTGAGCATCAAATAATTCATTCCAATCTCTGCCCTCAATTGCGTGCCAGTCAGGAAATGAAGTCATTTGCCCCATATCAGTTTTAGGGCTGATCTTGTGGACTGCATCAGCAATCATTTTTTCGTTTTTAATCATTTCTTTGCGGGCTTGATCTAAATAAATCTTACGTTCAGCAGTAGGTTTGCCAGGTTTTAGCATGTTTTTGACAAATTCTGCTCGACTTTCTTTTTTACCAAGCTTTTCTTGATAAATCTTCATATGATAATCACAAAAACACATTAACTTAAGTGGAGTGTGATTGTAGTGACGAAAGTCATCTTCCATCCATAATCTCCGAGGATGAATGGAAGCGTATTGAGCATAGCGTTCGGTAATGTACTTTCTCCAAGTAGGATCAGCCGGGCAAGCCATGTCTTGGGCTTGATCACCGTTAATATCGACAAAGGTTCTAAAACCAATTTCAGGATTCACATGATAGCCACGATCTGAGTGCATTATAGTTGTCCAAGGATTGAGGCTCGTTGTGACGCCTAATTCAGCTAACTTTTTTTGAATTGGCTTAATGGCATCTAGCCAGACTTGAGTTTGCGCTTTAGTTAAATGACTATGATTTAATTCTTCACCGTTAATAAAGAACGCAACATCATCGATTTTAGCTTTTTTAACGAATCTATATAACCTTTCATCTTGCTCTTTGGTGTTAGTTCTTGGATCGAATGAATAGCGAAGTGTGTATATAAAAGACATAAATGCCTCCTTGTAAAAAAATCTTTTTCTATATTTACACTTTAATTTTATCATCAATTCATAGTGGTAGGAACCATATTGAAATAAAAATACTATAATATCAGTAATTTTTAAAATATTTGATAAAATATGTAATCGTTTACTTTAAAAATGGTTGGTACAAGTTTATAATATAGATGTGCGGTTAAAGTGGTTAAAGGAGAACAATTTATGAAAAAGATTTCAGCTCAAGTTGCAAAACATATGGATAATTTATCAACTCAAGACGGTATCATCAGTGCTTTGGCTATTGATCAACGGGGATCGTTGAAGAAAATGCTAGCACAAGCTGCTAACAAGCCGGCTGATGAAACAACGATAGTTGATTTTAAAAAAGCAGTATCAGAGGAATTAACCCCTTATGCATCTGCTATTTTGACAGATCCAGAATATGGGCTTCCGGCAACAAAAGTAAGAGATAAGAATTGTGGTTTGCTCTTAGCGTATGAAAAAACTGGTTATGATACCACTGAACCAGGTAGAATGTGTGATTTGATTGAAGACCAATCTGGTTTGAGAATCAAAGAAGAAGGAGCAGATGCAATTAAATTCTTACTTTACTATGATCCAGATGAATCTGCTGAAATTAATGACAAAAAGCGTGCATTTGTTGAAAGAGTTGGAGCAGAAGCTAAAGCAAATGAATTGCCATTATTTTTAGAATTATTGACTTATGACGCAAATATTGATGATGCTAAAGGTGAAGAATATGCTAAAGTTAAGCCTGAAAAAGTCATTAAGACTATGAAGGAATTTTCTGATCCACGTTATAATGTGAGTGTATTAAAAGTTGAAATGCCATTTAACATCAAATATGTTGAAGGCTTTAACGGTGATAACAACGTTGTTTACTCCCAAGATGAAGCTAAGAAGCTATTGAAAAAGCAATCAGATGCAACTGACTTACCTTACATTTTCTTATCAGCCGGTGTAACTTCAGAAGAATTCATCGCTGAAATTAAAATGGCTGAGCAAGCGGGTGCAAACTTCAATGGCGTTCTTTGCGGCCGTGCAACTTGGAAGCCAGCAATTAAGCCGTTTGCTGCTCAGGGAGAGCAAGTAGGACGCAAGTGGCTTTCTACTGAAGGTAAGCAAAACATTGAAAACTTGAATAAAGCTCTTAAAGGTGCTAAATCTTGGAGAGATAAACTTGAAGTTGAAGATTAATTTTGTAATTTAAATTTGAAACTTTTGGTAACAAAAAAGACGATCGTTGATGATCGTCTTTTTTTATATGTAATACTTAATAAAATTATTTGTTACGACGTTTTCTATCTACAAGGCCTAAGCTTGCAAGTGCCATTAATGCTAAGCCTAAGATACCTAGGTTATTTTGCTTTTCACCAGTTTGTGGCAAAGTATTTTTATCTTCTTTTTCTTGAGAAGTAGATTTACTTTCTTGGCTTATATGGATAGCCTTAGGAGCAACGTATTTAACTTCTTGCTTAGTTTGAGTTGGTACAGTTTCCTTGTCAGGAATCTTTTCGCCATGAGGCTTTGGATAATTGGAATCATCGTCAGTAGTTGGCTTATCTGGGGTAACTGGTTGATCTGGTACTTCAGGAAGTGGACGTGGAGTATCAGGAGTTACTGGTGGAACTATTGGAGTGTTGTCATCACCGCCGTTGTTATCTCCGATGCTAATGTAAGATACAGTAATCGTTACGTTAGCAGTTGATGGGTCAACACTTACGGCTTGAATGGTGGATACTTGATCTTGACCAACATAAGAGTTGTAACCATTAATTTGTGGAATATCAAAACTATCCCATTGACCCTTAGCTGGAGTCCAAGCACCATATTCGATTGAGCCATCGGCATGTTTGGTAACAGTGCGAGTGAATTCAACACTTTGAGTCTTAGTAGAAGTAGTGCCATCAGGGTTTTCAATGATGATAGTTCTAGTAGGCTTCTTAGTTTCAGTAGATTTAACTACGTTAGACTTGTAGGTAACTTTGACAGTAACGTTAGCAGTGTCAACATTAACGTTAGCCGCGTCAATTACGGTAGCCTTAGTTCCATCAACGTAAGAATCATAGTCTTTGATAGCAGGAATGTCGAACTTATCCCATTGACCTTTAGCTGGAGTCCAGTTAGAAATTTGTTCAGTTCCATCGACATGCGTGGTGATAGTGCGAGTAAATTCAACGCTTTGAGTCTTAGTAGAAGTAGTACCATCAGGATTTTCGATGATGATGGTTCTAGTAGGCTTCTTAGTTTGGATAGTTATCTTAGGACTTACAATGTTCAATTTATATACACTAGTCATTAAACTTGCTAATGTATTGCCATTTACTACATCTTCAATGCCATTTGGATTGTTATATGGATCATAAGAAGCAGAAGGTGAAACTCTGTTAGCTGTCTTAAGGTGTCCGTCGACAGTGTCAGCTTTTTCATCCCAGTCATGGACTAAGTCGCCAAGATCGGTCTTTACAACATTGACACCAGTTTCTTGATTGAAGTAATCTTGCATATCACTTAAATTAGTGAAGATAAAGTTCAAACCATGTTGTGAAAGTTCTTGATCATTGTCAGCTCTAACAAAAGTTAATATGTCAGAGTTTTGACGACCAGTAACATTATTTTTGTTTTTATCAGTCCAAGTTTGATTGTTGACAGCGAGTAAAGTAGGTAATGCCTCACCATTTTTACCATTGGCAATTACCACAATTGGGTGGGTACCTGCAAAGTCAGTGATGACAAATGCGTTCTTAGCATCTGGCAAAGAAATATTGTTCATAGAAATAACTGCATTGTTATAAAAGTTCTTGAACATATTTTCAACGCCGCCTAATGTTCCGTTTTCATTAACTAAGCCGTTGCCATTAAGACGTTTGATGTGACTAAGATCCCAGTTGTTTAAACCGATATATTTTGCACCGCTGTAGTTAAACATACCTTCAGCAATTTCTAACTTACCAGTATCCCAACCACTTAAATCTATCTGCTCTAACTTAGGAGTATCGTAAAACATTGCACGAGTGTCATGTACATTAGAAGTGTTCCAATGTGAAAGATCACCAACTGAAGTTAAGGATATATCGTTAGCAAACATATCAGCTAAACTGTAATTTTGAGCAGTCTTTTTTAAGCCAACGCTGCTAGTGTCCCAGTTCGATAAGTCAAGTTTTTCAAGAGCAGGATCACGGAAGAACATATAACTCATGTCAGTGACTTTAGAAGTGTTCCAGTTATTAACAAAGCTCAAATCTTTTTGCTTAGTCATTCTGGCAAACATGTAGCTCATGTCACGGACCTGGGAAGTATCCCAGTTGAGATTTTGAAGTGCCTCATCTGGTAAGTTGTTCAAGCCAAAGAACATACCAGACATGTTAGTAACGTTGCTGGTGTTCCAATGTGATAAATCACCAAGCTTGGTTAATTTGCCTTGACCGCCGAACATATAAGACATGTTAGTTACATTAGATACATCCCAATTTGATAGATCAAGGTCAGTTAAACTACCGTGAGGGTTAAGTGATTGAAATTCTTGTGGATTAGTATTTGTGTTTATTACACTTTCAAACATACCACCCATATTTGTAACGTTATGAGTGTCTAGATTTTCAATTCCAATAATCTTCGTTAATTTCGGAGTGTTATAAAACATTGAACTCATGTCGGTGATGTGGCTAGTGTCAAGTCCTGTTAAGTTTACGCTCTCAAGATCAGTCATATTGCTAAACAAGCCAGCTAAACTTGTTACCTTAGCTGAAAGATTAATATTAGAGAGGTCAGCTGTTTTAGCGTGTGTATTTTTTAGGCTAAGGACATATTCATTGAGAATATCACTACTAATGTTTTTGGTATTAGTAATGTTCACGTCAGCAATACTATTACCGGCCCAGTTAAACATACCGGACGTGTTAGTTTTTGCAAAATCTAAGCCGCTCAAGTTTACGCTTTCAAGATTTTGATCACCTGTAAATATACCAGCTAAATTGGTAATGTTATTGAGGTTAAGCCCAGTAAGATCAGCGTGCTTTAGACTGGCCATATTGCTGAGCGCACCAGCTAAACTCGTAATGTCAGGTGAAAGGTTTAATCCTGTAAAGCTTATCGACGTAGCATTAGTATTTCTTAAACTGCGGATGTATTCATTAAAGATAGCCTGAGGGATGCTTTTGGTATTAGCAATATTAATTTCTTTGATATTATTGCCATTTGACCAATCAAACATGCCACTTGTTTGGATATTTGCAAAATCTAAGTTGCCAAAGTTCACTTTAGTTAATTTAGTATCGCCATAGAAGAGATTACCCATATCAGTAATATGACTAACATCAAATCCTGAGAGGTCGACGTTTTCAAGATCAGGCATGTTGCTTAGTAAACCTGAAATACTAGTAACTTTAGGAGAAAGACTAATTCCACCGAGGCTTACGGAAGTAACTTTGCTATTTCTAAGACTTGAAGTATATTCGTTTAAGATATCAGAAGAAATGTTTTTAGCGTTAGTAATATTGACGTTTTTGATGTTGTTATTAGCCCAAGCAAACATTCCATCTGTTTTAATATTTTCAAAGTTTAAGTTGCCAAGGTTAACGTTAACTAAGTTACCATCACCATAAAACATATTGCCCATATCAGTAATATGACTTGCATCAAAACCAGTGAAATCAACATTTTCAAGACTACTGTCATTAGTAAATAAACCACGCAAACTGGTGATATCAGGAGATAGGTTAAGTTTACCTAAATCGACGGATGTAGCGTGAGAATTTCTTAAACCGTCGACATATTTACTTAAGATGGGTTGAGTTACATTTTTAGTGCCAGTTAAACCGATATTTTTAACTTGCCAAGTCCAATCGAACATATTGGACATCGTAGGATTATTTCCGAAGTCCCAGCCACCGAAATTGACGTCAGAAAGTACGTTGTCACCAGAAAACATATTGTTGAAGCTTGTAATCTTACTGATATCCCATCCACTTAAGTTGGCATCTTCTAATACAAGATCATTTTGAAATGCGCTGGTCATATTAGTAACGTCACTAGTGTCTAAATGACTAAGATCAACGCTCTTTAAAGTTGATGAATCGGCAAAAGCTGCAGTCCAATCACCTTTAGCGTAAACTTTGTTCTTGTCATCGCTGCCATCACTATCAATAACGATTTGAGTTGCGCCGGCTTTAGAGATAGTCTTCATTAAATCTTTAGTGATGTAGACTTTGTCGTTATTAGAAATTTTGCCAGCGTTGTTAAAGTCTGAGGTATTTGGAATGTAAATATTTTGCTTATCTTCGCCATGGTAGCCAGTTAAAGTATACTCGTGAGTTTCATCGTTGAGATTGCCGTCCCAATCATCAACATTGTATTGAGTATTTGCTTGCTTGGTTGCAGTCTTAACATCCTTTTTATCAGTTGTAGCTTGCTTTACTTTATCTGATGCTGTTTTTTCAACTAGACTTTTGGCATCTTTATTATCTTTTGAATCAGAAACCTTTGTTTTAGTTGCTGCTTCAACTTGAGAATTATCTTGAGATGCTTTTGATACTTCGGCTTTTTTATCACTATCTTTAGTAGAGAGAATAGTGGTATTTTTTTCGTTAGTTTGGAGAGAAGTTGAGTTTTGTAAAGTGTTTGCGGATTTTGTATCTAAGATAATATTCTTTTGACTTTCCGCTGTTTTATCAGTTGCTTTATCTTCACTTTGAACAACTTTAGAAGTTTGGTTGTTGTCAGCAGAAGTGGATTCATCTGCTGCATAGACAGTATGACCGTTAATCCCGATAAAAGTCATCCCGATTAAAACAGATGCAGCTCCTATAGTTAATTTACGAATGGAGAAGTGGTCTTTCTTCTCATCCATTTGTCTTATTTTCTCGTTAAAATTATTTTTAGACAACATAATAATTTGTCCTCCCTAACTTAAACTTTATCTCTTTTCATCGAGTATTATACAACATATTTTCATAATTCGATAACAAATCGATTATAATTATGTACTTAGAAATGCTTAAGTAGTAAAGAATATCGAGCACGTAAAATAACAAAATACAATATAAATATCACCAGTAATTTAAAAGACAAAAATAAGGGGCGTTAGCTTGCTTGAGAAAAACATTAATTAATAACAAACTCAGAACTAAAAATAGAAACAGAAAAAATGATTTTCATGATATGATATTTAGATGTAAAAAAAGAAGGGGAAAGTCATGAAAACTATTTATTTAGTCCGCCATGGTCAAACATTTTTTAATTTACATCAAAAAGTACAAGGCAGAGTTGATTCACCACTGACTGAGTTGGGAATTCGACAAGCTCAAAAAGCCAGAGAATGGTTTCAAAAAAATAATATTGAGTTTGATATGGCGTTTTGTTCAACTCAAGAAAGAGCAAGTGATACTTTAGAAATTGTTACTGATAATAAGCTTGCTTATAAGCGAATGAAGGATTTAAGAGAAAAAAGCTATGGTATGTATGAAGGACAAGATCAATATACATTGCCATGGCATTATGGTGAAAGCCGCGATTTTGTAGCAAGCATGGAACCTGATCATGAAGTGGTTGCGCGCATGGAAAAAGCAATGGTCAAAATTCTAAAAGAAGCTATTCATGCGCAAACTATTTTGATTGTGGGACATGGAGATATTTTGGCTCAGTATATTAGAAGACATGATTCAGGACGTAATTTTAGTTCATTAGCTAATTGCGAGATTGCCAAGTTAAGCGAAAATGATGGTAAGGTTGAATTAGTTGATACAGTTTGGCCGGCTAGAAATTTAGAATAAAGAGATAAAAACGGAGGCATCCTCCGTTTTTTTGCTAGAAATGCTATACATTCTTTCGATACTGCTGGTTTATGACCGTTAAATAAGCAAGTGAATAAGAATAAAATTATAATATACGCATATAAATATTATTTTTAAAGAAATAATGTAAGCGCTATAATTGGACTAGAGCAACTAGAAGGAAGAATAGTAATTTAGTCAAACGGAGGTGTAAGTAGAAAATAGAAAGGAAGACTTATGAATAGGATAAACAAAACTATCTTTACAGTGATATCTGGTTTATCTGTTGCTGTTGGATGTTTGTTAAGCAGTCAAAATCAAACACAGGCAGCAGACCAGGGCGTTACTGAGCAACAAATTAATCAATATATTGACAATGCATCCCTTGAACAAAAAGTTGGTCAAATGTATGTGTCAAGAACTCCACAAACTCCAGGACAAGCAGAGCAAGATGTTGCTAAGTATAATTTGGGAGGATTGATTGTGTATGATGCCGATCTAAAGGGGTTAACTCAGGATCAATTTAAACAAAAGATGCAAAGATATCAGAACTCAGCTCAAACTCCCTTACTCGTAGGGGTGGACCAAGAAGGAGGTTTGGTATCACGTTTAACTCACAGTGGTCTTGTTGCTCAAAATGGTGATCAATTTGCTTTTCCGCGTAAGCAGTATGAGGATGCGGAAAAAGCAAAACCAGGTTCGGGAATGGAAGTAGTTCTTAAATATGCCCGAGAAAACGCAACGCTTTTGCGTCAATTAGGCATTAACTGGAATTATGCACCAGATGCTGATTATAGTAATACCACTGGGGGATTTATTTATGATCGTACCTTTGGTGGTGGAAGCTATCAAGCTACAGCAGACTATATTAAGCAAGTAGTACCAGCATGGCAACATGATAATCTGATCGCATCTACTTTAAAACATTTCCCAGGTTATGGGGATGCTGCTGATACGCATACAGGTTTTGCTACTCGTCATGATTCTTTGGCTGATATTGAAAAAAATGATATGTTACCATTTATTGCAGGCATGCAAGCAGGGGCCGATTCAGTAATGGTGACACATGTAATTTATGATAAAATTGATCCAATTTATCCAGCTTCGCTATCTGCAAAGATGAATAGATTAATCAGAGATTATTGCCATTATAACGGTCTAATTGTTACTGATGCCTTAGAAATGGGCGCAATTACAGATTTTGCAAAGCAACACGGTAATCTTCCCGTTGATGTGTTAGCTGTGATGGCAGGTAATGATATGATTATGACTTCTGATTATGCAACTGGAATTGGAGAAATTGTCCAGGCTGTTAAAGAGGGAAAGATAAAGGAGAATCAAATCAATGCCTCTGTTAAACGGATCCTAGATTTAAAGAATAAATTAGGATTGTTAACCCCTGAAAGCTTAAATCCAAATAAGCATGCTAAGCCTGATGAAGACACTGATCCTGATCATCATGAAAAGCCAACTACTCCAACTGGTTCAAAAAAGATTACCTTAAATGCTGTAAATTACAATAGCGACAATACGATAGCTTATATTTCTGGAAAAGTAGCTGATGCTGCAGCTGAGGGCTCTATGGTTATGAGCGTAGTTAATGTAAAAAGCAATAAAGTTATTGCAACTGCGGTTGTTGGTGGTAAGGGTGAATTTACTATTAATGTCCCAGTTGAGGATAAAAAACAAGAATTAAAAATTGTCTCAGATGACTCTGATTATGCTGCAGTTGTTACTTCAATTAAAGGTAAAGAACCAGAAATCATTGTAAATCCGGGACAAGATGCTAATACCATTGTTGAAACTCTTCCTGAAGTTACTGGTGCTGAAAAAACAGTAAACTATGTACCTGGCTACGGTGTTAATGTCTGGACGATAAACAATGGCAGAGTTATTTTTACACACATGCATATTAATGATGGAACCAAAGTAAAGGTATTTGATAATAAAGTGATTAATGGAGTTTCATATTCTAGAATCCAAACTGCAAATGCTGACTTATGGATTCAAACACAATACTTGAATACTAAGAATAATAGTGAAGAAATTCCATGTGCTGGAATTTTAAAAGTTGTCTATAAAGGTCAAGGAAAAGTAAAATTGACTGATAGTAAAGGAAGATACTTAGGCAACGAAGAATCAACCTTTGTTGCCAAGAATTCTTCATATAAGATTTTTGGCAAAAAGACGATTAATAATAAAACATATTATCGTTTAGGAACACAAGTACAATGGATTCCTGAAAACTATACTAAATTGATTAAATAAGATTTGACGCTTAACTTACACAAAAAGAGCTGTTACGTGATTCAATTACGTTAACAGCTCTTTCTATCAAAAATGAAGATAATAAAAAACGCTGAAATTAATTTCAGCGTTTTGTTGTAAGCGAATATATTTTTTAGTACCAGCCGTGACTAATCCAGAAGTTCTTAGCATTTACCCAAGAACCGTAACGTGATTTAACATAGTTGTTAGCAACACGTTCTTGGTTAGCTGGTGAGTAGTTACCGCCTAAGTAAGCGGCAGATAATTGATATTTACCGATGTATTGACCGTTACGTGCATTGTAATTGCCACCAGATTCGCGCATTGCGATCCAGTTCTTTGCAGCAGCTTCAGCGTTGTTAACTGGTTGTGAAACAGCTGCTTGGGTACGAACGACACCGTTAACAGTATATTTAGCCATGATCCATTGATTTAAGCCTAAGTCGTACCAAGTATTGCCTTGAGCATCCTTAGCTGACTTAACTACTTTATAGCTTGAACCATGCTTTAAGTATTGGCCAGTTGTTTGACCGTTTTGGAAGTTGTTCCAAACTGCGATTCCATAACCAGGTACGTAGTTAACAGTTACAACTTGGCTTGTAGCAGCTTGTACTTGGTTAGAAGAAGTATTAGCAGTGTTAGCAGCAACCAAACCGGTAAAGGCAATTGCAGTACCTGCAGATAATTTAATTAATGCGGACTTGAATTTATTCAAAATAAACTCTCCTTTGATTTAATCATTTGTAAGTTCTTTAATAGTCTTTTCTTAACTGACAGCCTTTATACTACATGCTCAATATTTCAGAACCATTACAAAACCAAGTCTTAACCATTATAAAGATATGAAAAAAAGCGTCGTATTTGTAAAATATAACGCTTTTTGCAAAGGATAAATTGACCTTAAAGCTTGGTATTAAGCTATTTGAATGGATTATTACATTTTGTAACAAAAGATAGTGATTAAGACATCTTTGATAATGCTTCGGCGATGCCATCGTGATTATTATCTAAGGTGACATTAGAAAACTTCTTTTTTAAGTCTTCTGGTGCATTACCCATTAAAACGGGATGTCCGACAACTTCTAACATATCTTCATCATTATAGTTGTCTCCAAATGCCCAAGTGTCTTTCATTGCAACATCAAAAGCTTGAGCCATCACTTTCACGCCTACACCTTTTTTAACACCTTTAATCATAATCTCCAGGAGGTGAGGAGCAGATTTTACAAGATAAAGTTCAGGATATTTTTCTTCTAAAACCGGCTTCAACTTATCCAATACGTTAGCTTCACCCATTAACAAGACCTTGTGGACACCTTTTAATTCTTTAATATGATCGATAGAAACAGGTAAAGATTTAACTTCGACAATTTCTTCTTCGCGTTTTACGCGGGAATTAGGTTTTAATGAAGAAAACCAATTGTATCCACTATATACATTCCATGCAGTATCACCGTCTTGCTGTTCAATGAACTCGCAAATTTCGGCAGCAGTAGATGCTTTCATGAACTGGGAATTAAGAGGCTTGCCCATCTCATCTAAGACTAAAGCCCCATTATAAGCAATTAACGGACAGCTATTAGTAATTTGCCCAGCAGCAGTCATAATAGCTTTAGGCATTCTAGCAGAGACAGGTACAAATAAATTACCATCCATAATTTGTTTTCTGATTGCATCTCGCGTCTTAGGAGTAACTTGTAAATCAGAGTTAATTAAAGTTCCATCAATATCGCTAAAGATAATTTTGGCAGTCATAAATTTACCTCCATACTTTTATTATTTCATTATAACCAAAGTTTGTTAGTAAATTCAGGTTTATAAAAAAATTGATTTTTTTTAATTTAATAGTTGACTTAGAGCTTAAACTTTACTATATTAGTTAGTGTTGAATGAGAGTTCAACTGGTTACATTGAACAACAAGTAAAAGTTCAATCAAATGGGTTATAGCCAAGTGGTAAGGCAATGGTTTTTGGTACCATCATGCGCTGGTTCGAATCCAGCTAACCCAATCCTTGATAAGCTCAGACGAAGGTCTGAGTTTTTTTGTTTATGTGTATAATTTTTTAAAGAAATAGAGTATTCTGAACATGTAATCTATATTTTTTAGAAAAGAGCAAAGAATATGAGAAAAGTTGCAGTTATCGGAATGGGACATGTGGGAGCTACGGTTGCTTATACATTGTTTACCCATGGTATTGTGGATAGCTTGGTTTTGTTAGACAAAAACGAAAAGAAATCTACAGCTGAGTATAATGATTTAAGAGATACTTTAGCTAGAAACAACTACTATGTAGATGTGGAAGCTAACAATTGGGATGAATTGAAAGATGCCGATATTATTGTTACAAGTTTTGGCGATATTGCAGCTACAGTCAAGACTGGTGATCGCTTCGGTGAATTTGATATCAATGCAGCTAATGCTAAAGAAGTAGGTAAGAAAATTAAAGATAGTGGCTTTAATGGGATTTTGATAAATATTTCAAATCCTTGCGACGCAATTTCTACTATATTGCAAGAGACAACGGGACTTTCTAAAAAGCAAGTCTTTGGGACAGGTACTTTCTTAGATACAGCTAGAATGCAAAGAATTGTTGGTGAAGAATTAGATGAAGATCCACGTAATGTCAATGGTTTTGTCTTAGGTGAACACGGCGCTTCGCAATTTACCGCTTGGTCAACTGTGAGTGTTAATGGTAAAAAGGCAACCGAATTATTTAATGAGGAAAAGCGTGAACAATTGAGTGCACAGCCCAACAAAAACTCTATGAAAGTTGCTTTTGGAAAAGGCTATACTTCTTATGCTGTAGCAACTTGTGCAGTAAGATTAGTACAAGCTGTTTTTAGTAATGCTAAACTGTTTGCGCCAACTTCAGTCTACTTGCCAGAGGTAGAAACATACATTGGTTATCCTGCAATTATTGGTAAAAATGGAGTAGAAAAGGTAATTAAGTTAGAATTAACACCGCAAGAAGATAAGCAGCTTCGTGCGTCAGCTGATATTATAAAAAAGCATATTGCTCAATTAAAATAAGATTTACAAAGATAATATAACAATTTAAAAAGGAGCTTGATTCTTCAAGTCTCTTTTTTTAAACTCTCAAAAAGATGATGCTAGAATATAACTGAGCACAGAAGAATGAAAGCTGGTTATATTATGTTACTAAAATCATCCCAAACTTATAAGCCGAACTATATGAAAATAATTCCAATTGTTATTTGGACACTTGCTTGCCTAGGATTTTTGTTTACAAATAGGGTTCAAGCTAGTAGTACAAATGAATTGCAGTCTGAAACAATCCCAGTAAAAAATGATTATAAAAATATTATTCAGACACGAAACGTTACTCAGACTATCTACTATCAATATGAAGATGGAAGTCAAGCTGCTCCAACTTATAAAAATATAGTTAACTTTAAAAGAGTAGATATTCAAAATGAGGATAATAATATAATTGTTAATCCCGGTGGTCAATGGGTTCCAGTGAAGCAGAGTTTTAAAGAAGTTGTTAGTCCCCAGCTGAAAGGCTTTATTCCAGATAAAACTAGTATTAAAGAAAATAGTGTTGATCCCGCTGCTCAAAACATTACAGATGTGGTGGTATATCATCCTATAAAAAGTAATCAGCAAGTTCAAAACTTTAATAAGATAAAGTCTTCTGTGCAAAATCAAGGCATTTCTTCAAATAAAAAAGAGCAATCCGTATTGCCAGTAGTAGTTCATGATGAAACTAAGCTGAATAACGAGGTTGCTGTTAAAAAAATAAATATGCCGAAAGATAACGTGCAAAGTGTAAAAGTTCTTCCAGAAACAGGTGAGAATAAAATGACAATTATTTCTTATTGTGGATTTATGTTGGTATTGATCGCCGTTTTTTTAGAGACTTACTTAGTTACTGAAAAAAATTAAATTTTTAGCTTGCATTTGAATTCTAATTCAAGTATTATATCTAAGTAACGTTTCGGAGGCCTAGCGAAGTGGCTAAACGCGGCGGTCTGTAAAACCGCTCTCTCTGAGTTCGGTGGTTCGAATCCACTGGCCTCCATTTAAATAGGGATATCGTATAAAGGTAGTACATCGGTCTCCAAAACCGCTAGTGTGGGTTCAATTCCTACTATCCCTGTTTTTAAATATCACGGCGGAATTGGTGAAGCGGTTAACACACCGGTTTGTGGATCCGGCATGCGTGGGTTCGAGCCCCACATTCCGCCCTAACATTGGGATATAGCCAAGTGGTAAGGCAATGGACTTTGACTTCATCATGCGTTGGTTCGAATCCAACTATCCCAATTTGTTAATAAATCAGAAGATGGCGGTGTAGCCAAGTGGTAAGGCACGGGTCTGCAAAACCCTCATCATCGGTTCAAATCCGATCACCGCCTTCGCCTGAATTTTCTGATTGAATTGAATTATGGCGGTGTGGCGGAATTGGCAGACGCGTCAGACTCAAAATCTGGTGTCCCCTGGGACGTATCGGTTCGACCCCGATCACCGCTATTATTTCAGACATTCTGGCTGGCTTAGGACGTGAGTTTGACTCACGTCTTTTTTTTTGCAAAATTGCATGTAAAACTGACAACCCGTATAATGTTTCGTATATGGAGGTAATACAATGAACATTGGTCTTTTCACAGATACCTATTTTCCACAAATATCTGGAGTGGCAACTTCAATCCAAACATTAAAAAATGCTCTAGAAAAGCAGGGACATTCTGTTTTTATTTTTACTACTACAGATCCACACGTAGCAAAAGGAACGGTTGAACCCAATGTTTTTCGTGTAGGAAGCGTACCATTTGTTTCATTTACTGATAGACGTATTGCATTCCGTGGATTATTTCAAGCTAGTAAAATAGCTAAAGAAGTCAAGCTAGATGTGGTCCATACCCAAACAGAATTTTCAATGGGATTAATTGGAAAATACATTGCACATAGCCTTGATATACCTGCTATTCACACCTATCACACTATGTATGAGGATTATTTGCATTATGTTTTAAATGGACACTTACTGAGACCTTACCACGTCAAACAATTTGTTAGGGCTTATTTGCATAATATGGATGGTGTAATTGCTCCTAGTGAGCAGACCCATAAAACTCTTTTAAGGTATGGTGTAAAAATTCCGATCCGTGTTATTCCTACAGGGGTGGATTTAGAAGGAATAAATGAAAATCCTAAGCGCGATGTACGTCAGGATCTGGGATTAAGTGATAATGATTTTGTTTTACTAACTTTAAGTCGAGTAGCTGCTGAAAAGAAAATAAATAATATTATAAAGGCTTTACCATTGATCATTGAAAGATTTCCAAATGTTAAATTTGTGATTGCAGGTGATGGCCCTGATATGCAAGATTTAAAAGATCAGGTTGCTCGGTTAACTTTAGAAAACTATGTGGTATTTGCTGGTAGTGTTGAACATACAGATGTGGGTAATTATTATCGAATGGCTGATTTATTTGTGTCTGCCAGTGATACAGAAACACAAGGTTTAACATATATTGAAGCATTAGCGGCACAAACTCCTTGTGTTGTTTATAAGACTGATTACACTGAGCAAATATTTGATGATACTAATTTGGGAATGATTTTCACTACTCAAAAAGAACTTGAAGAAGATATTATAAAAATGATTGAAAGAGGAAAAACAACCATACCCAAAAATATTCAAAAAGAAAAAATGCAACAAGTCTCATCTGAAACTTTTGCTTCTAATGTAGTTAACTTTTATACAGATGCAATTAAGAATCATCAAAAATTAGAGGTTTTATAATGATAAGAATAAATATGTTCTCTCAAGCTGATTCTGTTCAAGGACAAGGAGTGGGTTCAGCTTATAATGAATTAATGAAATTACTACGTACAAAATTGGTAGAGGATTTTTATGTAACAGTTAATCGCTATGGTCAAAGTGATTTAACTCATTATCACACAATAAATCCCTCGTATTTTGCGAATAGTTTTTCACCAAGCCGGGGGCGAAAAATCGGTTACGTACATTTTTTACCAGAAACTTTAGAAGGGTCCATTAAATTACCTGAGCCAGCCAAAAAGGTATTTTATAAATATGTAATTGATTTCTATAATCGTATGGATCAAATTGTAGTTGTTAATCCAATATTTATTGATAAGCTAGCTAATCATGGAATTAATCCAGATAAAGTTAAATATATTCCAAATTTTGTTTCAAAAAGTGAGTTTTATGAGCAAAGTCAAGAACAAAAAAATGCTTTTAGAAAAAAATTAGGGATCGATCTTGATAAATTCGTGATTTTTGGTGATGGACAGGTTCAAGAAAGAAAAGGTGTAGATGATTTTGCCAAGTTAGCAATCGCAAATCCAGATATACAGTTTATTTGGGCAGGTGGTTTTTCTTTTGGAAAAATTACAGATGGTTATGATCATTTTAAGAGTCTTGTTGAAAATCCTCCTGCAAATCTAAAATTCACAGGGATTGTTGATCGAAATGAATTAGTGAATTATCTAAACATTGCAGATTTATTTTTGCTTCCCTCATACGATGAGTTATTTCCAATGTCAGTTTTAGAAGCTTTTTCATGTAATACACCAGTACTTTTGAGAGATTTGGAATTATACAAAGCTATTATTGATGGTTATTATCTTGAAGGAAGAGATTTTGATGAGTTAAATGAAAAAGTCAAGCTTGCTAAAAAAGATGCTACTGTGCTTCAAAAATATAAGCAGCTCTCTCAAAAAGCTAGTGAACAGTATTCTGAAGATCATCTTGCTGAAATTTGGAAAAACTTTTACACTCAACAATATGAACTAGGAAAGAAATTGGGACAAATAAAATAATGAACAAAAAACATCTAATTGGGATGCTAGTCGTATTAGCAATTACTGGTTTTGTGATTTTTCAAGAGTTGCGAACTGTTGCACTTGATAAATTGGTGAGAGCAGCTAGCAATATTAACGTGGAATTCTTTGTTTTAGTACTTTTGGTTATGCTGTTTTCATATGCTTTTGAAGCAAGTATTATTGCTGTTTTGGAACATAGAAAAGATGAACCTAAAAGAAGTATATGGTCTTTTTTTAGAATTCCATTAATTCAGGCTTTATTTAATGCTATTACTCCAATGTCTACTGGTGGGCAGCCCTCACAATTAGTTGCAATGATTCAAATGGGAATTGAAGGTGGAAGGGCTACTTCAATTTTATTAATGAAATTTATAATCTATCAAATTTGCGTTCTTTTTGCTTATGTGACAACTATTTGCTTTGGCTTTCACATGGTTATGACGAAATTTAGTGGATTAGCTATTTTTATCCTGATTGGTTTTATTATTCATGTTTCGTCAATAATTTTCTTATTAGCTATCATGTTTGCCTACAATTGGACTAAAAAAGCAACTAATTGGTTAATGAATTTATTGGCAAAATTTATGAAAAAAGATCGAATAGAAAAATGGCGTAAAGAAACTATGGAAAAAATAGATACCTTTTATGCTGAAGGTCAACGCTTAAAGCGACAAAAAAAGAAACTTCTTTGGGCATC
>NZ_CANBCP010000025.1 GCF_947367085.1 uncultured Lactobacillus sp.
CCCCCCCCCCCCCCCCCCCCCCCGTCTTACGCACCCGCCGCCCACCGAGATCTACACCTAAGCCTTCGTCGGCAGCGTCAGATGTGTATAAGAGACAGATCATCTACCGTTTCCCACTTATCTTGTAATTTTTCGATTAATGATTCAACTCTACTTTCATTTTTCTTCAAAAAACAAGCATAAAACTTTTGGTGTGCGATTTCATCCGAGATTGGCACAGTAACTCTATCTTCAGGAAGCCCTTTTCCCCATAAATCATCTATTTGAGTTAAATTTGTTGTGAAGTAGGGCATAATTGAATAATTAAGCAATTGACTGTATTCTTTTTTATCGTCTTGATAAAAAACTTAGCATACGGAATTTCTATTTTAAATTAGATAATTTAGACATAAATAAAAACCCCGAAATTCGGACAAGAATTTCGGGGTTCATATCACTCTCAAAACGTAAATCTATCTCTTTTGTATTTGATCAATATTTTCTATCCCGAATTACGTAAGCCAGAAGCGACACCATTGATGGTAATTGGAATGATGCTTTCAAACACACCTTGGAGTTCATCTTCACGATTACGTTTAATCATTTCAATTTGGATGTAGTTCAAAATGTTGAAGTAAGGCATCCGGTAATCTAAACTTTGGGCCAGCAGTGGTGAGTCTGCTAACAACTTATCGTGGCCTTCAATCTGCAAGATAACTTTCTTAGTAAGTTTCCATTCTTGATAAATTGTGTCAAAGACCTTTTTTGAGTCCTCATCTTCGCAAAGGTCAGCGTATTGTCTGGCAATTTCCATATTTGATTTAGATAAAACCATGTCAACATTTGACATTAAAGAATGGAAGAATGGCCAACCTTGATACATCTCTTGTAATTCTTTTAAATTATTTGGATCTTTGTCTATAAAATGCTTGAAGGCAGATCCTACACCGTACCAGCCTGGAAACATCACTCTAGATTGTGACCAAGAAAAGACCCAAGGAATAGCCCTTAAGCCAGAAAAGTCAGTTAATTTCTTACGAGATGCGGGACGTGAGCCAATATTCAAACTTGAAATTTCTTTGATTGGAGTTGCTTGGAAGAAGTAGTTGAGAAAAGCAGGTGTTTCAAAAACAAGTTTACGGTAAACCTTATTGCTTTGTTCTACAATTTCATCCATAGAAGCACGAAATTCTGCAATATGTTCCTCACTGACAGCTTGTTTTGAGACCATACGATCAATTGCAGCAGAGGCTAACATTTCTAAGTTGTAGTAGGCAGTATCTTTGTTGCCATACTTGTTTTGGATAATTTCACCTTGTTCAGTCATCCGGATGCGGTCATTAATAGATTTAAATGGCTGAGCAGTAATGGCTTGATATGATGGACCACCACCGCGCCCGACAGTGCCGCCGCGACCATGCATGAAGGTAATTTTGACGCCGAGTTTTTCACCGATTGCAGTCAAATCTTTTTGAGCTTTATATAAATTCCAACATGAAGCTAAATAACCACCATCTTTGTTTGAATCAGAATAGCCAAGCATAATTTCTTGATAGTGATTTTGAGAAGCAAGCCATTTTTTGACAATATCAAAATTTAAATACTCGGTCATAATTTCACGAGCATTTTGCAAATCTTCAACAGTTTCAAATAATGGAACAACTTGAATGCGAGCACTATTATTATCAACTAAGTCGTATTCTTTAAGCATGATTGCTTGTTCGAGCATATCGGAAACACTTTCGGTGTGAGAAATAATATGCTGCTTAATAACATTTTCACCTAAGCGATCTTTTAGCTGACGTGCAGTTTTGTAAATTTTTAGTTCTTTTTGCAAGAGTTCGGATTTAGGACGGTTATTAGAATGAAGATTACGTGGATCGTTATTTAGCTCATTTAATAAAAGATCAATCTTTTCTTTTTCATTTAGTTCACTATAATGATCACAAATTCCAGCATTTTTAAGTAATTCAGCAACGCAAGCTTCGTTTACGCTAGAATCTTGTCGCATGTCGATTGTAGCTAAGTAGAAGCCGAAAACATCAATTGCTTCCAATAATTCAGTGAAGTAACTTTGAACAATAGCCTTATCATGATCTTGTACAAGCGAAGCTTTAATAATTTCTAGATCTTCTTTAAATTCTTGGGGATCCTTATAGATTGGAATATCTTCTAAATTTTTTAAATCATGTTCTTTTAAGAAATTACTTTTATCAATAATACCTAAAAGCTCTTTTTCTGTATGAACTAAACGACTTTCAATATAGTAAAAGGCACGTCTATATGGTTCATTAGTTCTAAATGGTGAGTTATCATTAGAAAGTTTGGAAAGCTCTTCAACTTTAGCGGAAGGCTGCATATAAGAAGTTGACATTGAAATTGCACGGTAAAGTGTCTTTATTTGCTTTAAGTAATATTCAAAGATCACTTGGCTTTGCAATGTAGCACTCAATTCTAAAGTATGAGCAGTTACAAAAGGATTTCCATCCCGGTCGCCGCCAATCCACATTCCCATTGTAATTGGGGTTGTGTGGGTGAGCTCAAGTTTGTGCTTTTTAGCTAATTGTTTATAGCGGGTAGTAAATTTAGTAATCGCTGGAATTAAAGCTTTAGGATAATAGGCTAAAACATTGGTAATTTCATTATCAACTTTTAGTTTGTGACCACGGATAATGTCAGTTTGCATTAAAATTTCAATATTTGCACGTAATTGCTGTAGCCATTCTTGTTTATTGATAGTGCCGTTTTTCACTTCACGAAAACTACGCAATAAATGATGAATTCTATCAGTTAATTCAAGTACTGTCTTTCTTTGAATTTGGGTTGGGTGAGCAGTTAAAACTGGTACTACATTTACGTTTTCTAAGATTCTTTTAGCATTGTCTTTTTGTGCAACAAGGTCAATTGTATCGTCTAGTTTTCCTAGATAATCTTTATCAGTATTATTGAATAAGTTAACTTTGCTAGCAAGCTCAACATCTTCCGAAATATTGATTAAAAGTGGTAATGTTGCAAAATAACGTGCAACAACAATCATTTCTTGGTTACTTAGAGCGGCGATTTGGTTTTCAAGTTCTGAATAATCTTTTTGTGCAGAGATTTTGATGAGGCTTTGAATTTTAGCAAAAGCTTTCTCGCCAATTAATTCTGATGTTGATTTATTCAATAAATCAGTCAAGATTTTGACTTCTTCAGCAACAACAGCTTGGTCACTGCTATTTTCTAATTTTGTAAAAGTCATATCTGATTTCCTTTCATTTTATTTGTATCAAGAATACGATACCATGAAATGACCAAAAATGGATATAAGAAAAAGATATTCCAGCTAATGTAATTGCAGTTGGTCGCCCTGTAAGAGTTTTACGAGAAATCACTGCAGAAGATGATAAATTTTATGATGGAAAGCCAATTTCGCAAGAGGCAATTGATCAATATATGAATTAGAAAAAGGTTAGGTAATTTTCATATTGCCTAACCTTTCTTAATATATAAGTTAACTTAAATTATGTATTAAATCTATTATCTAATTTAAGTTAACTTGAATTAAGTGATAAAATATATATGTAATTTAATTTAACTTAAATTATTTTGAAGGAACTAATAATGATACCAAGACCCACTTATTTAAATCAATTAGAAAAATTACGCGACAAACAAATTATAAAAGTTTTAACCGGTGTGAGAAGATCTGGCAAATCTACCATTCTGCAACTGTTTCGACATCAATTATTAAAAGAAGGAGTAGATGATACTCAAATACAGACCTTAAATTTTGAAGATTTAGGCCTAGCAGAAATAAAAAACTATTTGGATCTTTTTAATCATATCAATGATCGATTAATGCCGAATAAAATGAACTATATATTTCTTGATGAAATACAAGATATTCCTAATTTCGAAAAAGCTGTAGATAGTTTATTTATTAAAAAAAACGTTGATTTATATATTACAGGTTCAAATGCTTTCATGCTCTCAGGTGAATTAGCTACTCTACTTTCAGGACGATATATTGAAATTCCTGTTTATCCATATTCTTTTAAAGAGTATGTGCAAACAGTTCCTGATTTGACAAAACAAGAATCTTTTACTCATTTTTTGAATCGGGGTGGATTTCCCTTTGCAACGGAATTGCAAGATGATAATACTTATATTTCATATATTCAAGGTGTTGTGAATACTGTTTTGATCAAAGATATTTTGGCCAGAGTAAAACGGGGAAATGCTACATTATTAGAAGCAATTGCTGCATTTTTAACTGAGGCAAATGGGAGCTTAGTTACACCAACCAAAATTGCTAATACTCTGACGTCTAATAATCTGAAAACTTCGACAATTACCGTACTTTCATATTTAGAAAAATTAGTAAATTCATATCTCTTCTATCAATGTAATCGTTTTGACATTGTTGGCAAAAAGTATTTACAAATAAATAGTAAATATTATCCAGTTGATCCTGCTTTAAGACGGGCATTATTAGGGCAAAAACGTCCTAATATGGGAAGTAGACTTGAAAATATTGTATATCTGGAACTTAAGAGACGGGGATATGAAGTATATGTTGGCAGTCTAGGTACGAAAGAAATTGATTTTGTAGCAATTCATGATGGTGTAAGAGAGTATTATCAGGTTAGTTTAACTGTCCAAGATGAAAAAACTTATAAACGAGAAATTGCTCCATTTTTAGAAGTTAAAGATAATTATCCTAAAATTTTGCTGACTGAAGATCCTGGAAGTTATGATGATAACGGAATTACACAAAAAAACGTAATCGATTGGTTATTGGAGTAAAAAATAAATTTATTTTTAAAAGGTAATATGCCACTTATTATTTAGATTATAAATTATTGGTTAATCGACTTTTGCCCAAATGTCTTGCAAAGACGTGATCAGTGGCATAAGTCGATTTTTATTTTTAGTTAAGTAATTAGCATAAAATGTCATTGTTGCAACTTTATCAGCAATTTTTACCGGACGACGGTCGGTCATTTCTTGTTTTTGCCAAACACGATTAATGCGAGAAATATTGGTGGTGAAATAAGGAAAGATAGAATAGTTCTTGATTTCATCAAAGTCATTACGGTTATTCTGATAAAGAAATTTGGCATCAGGAATCTGTTCTTGAATCAGATCGCGCCAAATACCGATTTGCTGCAAGACAACAAAGCTCATCCCTTGCAGTTCCTTAAAAGTGACATTTTTCTTATTAGCTAGCGGAGTAAATTCATTTAAATTTACAATGAGAGATTCCATTCCTAGATAAGAAGAAGCTATATTTTTGTCTTTAAGAGCCTCATTTGTAAAAACAACTGTATATTGCTGATCAAGTAGGAGTTGGGCGATATTCTTATTGGCCAGTAGTTCATTTTCTATTCTAAGACCTTTTTGACTTAACTTGTCGAGCAGCACTAACGGACCAGGAGCTACGGAAGCTACCGAAATTTCTTTTTGACTTTGGTCAAAATTTTGAACTTCTTTAGTGAAGTTTTGATTAACCGTCAAGACTTCAGCTGCTTTTTGTGCTGCAAATTTGCCCGTTTCGTTTAATGTGATTTTATTAGGCATCCGTTCAAACAATTGAAGTCCCAGCTCTTGCTCCAACTTTTTAGTTCCGCGTGTGATTGCAGGTTGGGACAAGCCTAGATGTTCAGCTGTTTGGGCTAAAGTTTTGTACTTGTTAAATGCTACGAGTTCTTCTAATAGATAATTGTCAATCATTGTTATCACCTTACGCTAAGCGTATACTACCATACTCCATTTTGAATTTTCAAAATATTCGTTTCTGCTTACCATATTATTTGTAAGTTAAAGAATAGGAGAAAAATATGGTAGAGACTTTCAAATTAAACGATGGTAATAATATTCCTGCAATTGGTTTCGGTGTATTCAAAATTCCAGCAGATGGTTCAACTTATGATGCAGTGAGTGAAGCTTTAAAACTTGGTTATCGTCATATTGATACTGCGGTTGCTTACTTCAACGAACAAGAAGTGGGCAACGCAATCCACGATAGTGGCATCCCTCGTGATCAAATTTGGGTAACTTCGAAAATGTGGTTGCAAGATTACGCTTATGAAGATGCCAAGATGGCAATTGACACTTCCTTAGAAAAGCTTGGCTTAGACTACATTGACCTTTACTTAATTCACCAGCCATATGGCAAGGTTGACGAAGCTTGGCGCACAATGGTTGAAGCTAAAAAAGCTGGCAAGATTCATTCAATTGGTATTTCTAATGTAACACCAAAAATTTGGCATAAATGGGAAGATATTTTTAAGGAAAATGTTCCTTCAGTTAACCAAGTCGAATTTAATCCATACTTCCAACAAAGATCACTTCGTAAGATTATGGCTGAAAACGGTATTACTTTAGAAGCTTGGGCACCACTTGGACAAGGCAATCATGATTTGTTTAAAGAACCAGTTTTAAATAAAATTGCTGAAAAATATAGCAAAGATGTGGGACAAGTAATCTTGCGTTTTGAACACCAAGAAGGCGTAATCGTATTTCCTAAGTCTGTTCATGAAGCAAGAATTAAATCAAACAAAGATATTTTTGACTTTGAATTGACTAGTGATGAAATGGATGCAATTCGTGGACTTGATAAGGGCAAAGGGATGCATGATCCAGATGCAGCAGGTATAGCTGATATGTTACTGGGTGCTTTTGACGTGCATGCCAATGATTAAATGAGGAGAAATATTATGGTACAAATTCCAACTTTAAAATTAAATGATGGTAATAAAATTCCTCAATTAGGTTTTGGTGTATTCCAAATTCCAGACCATGACGAAGCAGTAAAGGCTATTGAATTGGCAATTGCTAATGGATATCGTTTAATCGATACTGCAGAAGCTTACAACAATCAAGCAGCAGTGGGGGATGCAATTAAAAACAGTAATATAAATCGTGACGACATCTTTTTAACTACTAAATTATGGGTTTCCAACTTTACTTATGAGAAAGCAACTAAAGCCATTGATAATGATCTTAAAGAATTAGGTACTGATTACCTTGACTTAATGCTTTTACATCAAGCTTATGGTGATGTAACTGGTGCTTGGCGTGCTTTAGAAGATGCACAAAAAGCTGGTAAAATTAAGTCAATCGGTGTTTCAAACTTCTGGCCTGATCAAGTGATGAATCTGCAATTGATGAACAATGTAAAACCTGCCATCAACCAAATCGAAGTTAACCCATGGTTCCAACGTGAACCCGAAGTTAAATGGAATCAAAAGGATAATATAGCTGTTGAAGCATGGGCTCCATTTGCGGAAGGAAAAGATAGTATTTTCACTAACCAAGTTCTCCACGAAATTGGGGAAAAGTATAGTAAGTCAAATGGACAAGTAATTTTGCGCTGGCTCATTCAACGTGGCATCATTGTTATACCAAAATCAGTTCACGATGTTCGTCAAAAAGAAAACATCGATGTCTTTGACTTTGAATTAAGTGATGACGATATGAAGAAAATTGCGGAGCTAGACAAGAACGTCAGTCAATTCTTTGACCACCATGACCCAACTACAATTGAACAAATCTTTGGTTCAAGTTTGAAGCAATTGAGAAGATAAGATTATAGATTAATTGAGCATCTAGCTAGCGGCTTGATGCTTTTTTAGTAAATCCTTTAACAACTTTTTTGGAACATGACGTGGGCCACGAATAGCGCGTACATCATAATTAGCTAGTTTTTTAAAAGTAAACTCGTCTTTAGGGTAAGAAACAATCCGCTGAATTCGCATCACATGCGTGATTTTTAAATTTTTATCTTGGTAGTCATACGGAATGTTCGCTTCCACCACTTTACATTGATGAATAATTGCGGAAACAGGGGAGCCAACATACATAAAGACAATATCTCCTGGTCTGATCTTAGTACTTTGTTTCCAAATGATATTATCTGTATCATTAAAAGCATTCATAATATCAAAATAACTTGGATTAGCTGGAATCAACCAATAGTGATTCAGACCATCTGGATAGAAGCTGATCTGTTTAAAACAATGTTTGCGAACATCTTTCAAAATCTTAACGTAATCATTGCGAACCTCATCGATAAATTTACCTGTCTGAATCGAATGAACTAGCAAGTATTCCTCATTAATATCTAAATCAATTACTTTACCATCGACAGTATTATTAGTGACTATGATCTTGGCTTGAAATTTATTATTAAAGAAATTCTTTTGATAACAATAGGTGTTTTTATTTTTAGTAAATCCATAGGTGAGTAGTTTTTGAAAATTTGGTTGATATTTGTTAAAAATAGTTTCTTCTAATTTCATCGTTATTCGTCGCTTTTTCTATATTTATGATATGATCTCAAGTTACAGTCAAATGTTTGCGTATCAACTTTTGATGGAAGAGCTGTACGGTTTTATTTCTTCGATTTTTAAAAGTTCTAGTATACTTAATATTAAACGATAGTAATTACATAAAAGGGAGCTAACAATGAAGATTTACGCGAAGCCATGACTTTGGAAGAATTTGAAAAGAAAATAGGCATTACATCTCATCCGCAAGAATAATCTCCATATGTTCTAGTAAAGAGGCATGTTTTAAGCAACATGTCTCTTTTTTTATCTGATGTTTTTTTGCAGGCCTGTATATCGGATTATAACTCGAAAAATTCAAATTTATTATTGACTGTGACGTAAATGTACAGCTTATAGTTGCAATAGTGAGTTTCTAACAAAGGAGAAATCAGAATGACAGAAAAAATGAAAGCAGTTGTCTTAACTAAACCTTGTAAAGCCGATGAATTAAAAGTTAGTCAAGTTGATGTTCCTGAAGTAAAAAAAGGTTATGATTTAATTCAAATTAAAGCCTTTGGTGTTAATGAGTCAGAAGTTACAAGTCGCAAAGGTGAGTCTGATCCTGACTTTAAATTTCCACGTATTTTAGGTATAGAGGGCGTCGGTGTTATTGCCAAGACTTATGAAGGCTCCAAGTTTAAAGTTGGTCAAAAGGTTATCACCATGATGGGTGGCATGGGCCGCAGTATTGATGGTTCTTATGCTCAATATGCTTTGATAAAAGAAAGTAATCTTATTCCATTTGATAGTAATCTTGATTGGGCAACGATTGGTGCACTTCCTGAAATGCTTCAAACAGCATACGGTTCAATCACTGAAGGTCTTCATATTACAAAAGGTGATTGGCTTTTAGTTCGTGGTGGTTCTTCAACAGTTGGTTTAACTGCTTCAATTTTGGCTCATCACATGGGAGCTAAAGTTATTGCGACTACTAGAAATCCTGAAAAGTTAGATACAATGAAGAAGCTTGGAATTGATTATCCAGTTTTAGATGATAAAAACTTCGAGAAGAGTATAAAGAAAATTACACCTCAAGTTGATAAGGTCTTAGAGTTAGTTGGCTTTAGCACTTTGTTTGAAGATATAGGTTTCCTTAAACAAGGCGGTTATTGTTGTTTCACTGGTGCTTTAGGTGGTCAATGGACTTTAAATAACTTCTCACCATTTATGATTCCTAGTGGAGTATATTTAACTAGTTATGCTGGTGAAGCTAAAGATTTGCCTGCTCAAGAATTTGATCATGTTCTTAAGTTAATCGAAGAAAAGAAATTAGTTTTGCCAATTGCTCACGTTTACCATGGTCTTGAAGAAGTGGGAAAGGCGCAAGCCAACCTTGAATCAGGTAAGTTTAGTGGTAAGCATGTTGTAGTGCTCAACTAGCTGAAAGCATTATAAATTATTAGAAACAAGGAAGAAATACATCGAATTATAAAATTCGGTGTATTTTTTTGCCATTTTGCTTGACTGTGTCCTTGCGTCACACAATATTCTTATTAACGAAATTAAGAATATATAAGTGAGGCAAATATGAACAAAAAGAAAAAATGGTCAATCATAGCTGTTATCGTTGTAATTATCGCTGTTATTGCTGCGCTAGTTTGGCCTAAAGGCAATAAACAAAATAATACAGCTAAGAATCAAACGCCGATTACGATCGGTTCAAAAAACTTTACCGAAAGTAAAATCGTTATGCAGATTTATGCTGACGCCTTAAAGCAAGCTGGTTATAACGTTAAGACTAAGCCTAATATTTCCAGCTCAGTCGTCTATCAAGCAATTAAATCTGGTCAAATTGATATTTATCCTGAATATACGGGTACGATTGCAATGACTTATTTGAAGGAACATATTGTTGGAAAAACCCCGGCTCAAATTGCCAAAATAGCCCAGGAGGGTATGGCTAAACAAAACTTGGCAACGTTAAGCTATGCACCTGGTTCAGATGCTCAGGGAATTGCAATTAAAAGTTCAATTGCTAAAAAATACGGCATAAAAACTATTTCTGATTTACAAAAGAAAGCTAACAAGATTCGTTTTGCTTCCCAAGGTGAGTTTGACAAACGTGAAGATGGTATTCCAGGACTTGAAAAAGTTTATGGCAAATTCAACTTCAAGAGTGAAAAGGTTTACGATCCAAGTTTGAAATACAAAGTTTTAGCACGTGGTGATGGTGATATTACTCCAGCTTCTACTACCGAAGGTCAACTTGCTACTAAAGACTACTTTGTATTGAAGGATAATAAAAATTTCTGGCCTGCATATAATTTGGTTCCACTGGTTAGACAAAAGACTTTAAAAACAGATCCTGGAATTAAGAAGATCTTAAATAAGATTGATGCCAAGCTTACAACTAAGGAACTAACACGGTTGAATAAAAAAGTTGATGTGGACGGTCAAAATTATCAAATTGTAGCTCGCAATTGGCTTGATAAAAATTATTAATCTAAAAGGATTCAGTGAGCACTGAATCTTTTTGTCATAAGGAAGGTTTATATGGTTACTCAAATTATCCAATATTTTCAAACGAATTCTGGTGAATATTGGCAAGAAGTAGGGCAACATCTTTTTCTTAGCTTTTCTTCATTAACTATTGCATTAATCATCGCACTGCCTGTGGGCTACTTAGGCTCTAAGAACAGAGGAGTAGCAATATTTTGTGAAAGTTTTGCCCAGATTTTACGTATTATTCCTAGTTTAGCGTTTCTTTTTATCTTGATTCCTTTCATCGGAACCGGTATTGGTCCTGCTTTAATTGCGTTGGTTGTGCTTGCTTTGCCACCGTTAGTCGTGAATACGATTCTAGGCTTTAATGAAGTACCTGTTGATTTAGAAGAAGTGGGCCTTTCGCTAGGGATGACTAATGGGCAATTATTAAAACAAATATCATTACCACTAGCATTGCCTTTTATTCTCAATGGGATCAAGTTAGCTCTTGTCGAAGTGATCGCTAGTGCAAGTTTGGCCACATATATTGGTGCTGGTGGACTAGGTCAGTTGATCATGACAGGATTAGGCCTATATAAGATGCAATATATAGTAATTGGCGGCGTTAGCGTAGCCTTACTATCCTTAATAGCAATGTTTATTTTCGATCTAATTATTAAAAAGGTGAGAAACGATGACCAACGAAATTATTAAATTTAATCATGTGAAGAAAAATTTTGGCAAAAATGAAGTGATTCCTGATATAACATTTTCAATTAATCAAGGCGAGTTCGTTACCGTTTTAGGTTCATCTGGTTCAGGTAAGACGACTACCTTAAAGATGATTAATGGATTAGAACAACCTACTACTGGTGAAATTGTTGTGAATGGTAAAGACTTAAAAAATACTAATTTAGTTGATCTTCGCAGACATATTGGATACGTAGTTCAATCAATCGGACTTTTTCCTCACATGACGATTGCTCAAAATATCGCAATCACGCCCAAGCTTTTAGGTTGGAAACAAGAAAAGATCAGTTCACGAGTTGGCGAATTACTCGAAATGGTAGGCTTACACAATGCTGACTTTGCTAAAAGATACCCAGCTCAATTGTCTGGTGGACAGCAACAAAGAGTAGGCGTAGCACGCGCCTTAGCTACTAATCCTCCAATTATGCTTTTTGATGAACCTTTTTCCGCTTTAGACGCAATTACCCGTCAAAAATTACAAGTTGAAGTAAAAAAACTGCATCAACAATTGAAAGAGAAAACTTTCTTTTTTGTAACTCACGATATCAATGAAGCTCTTTACTTAGGTGATCGCGTGATGGTGATGAATCGAGGGAAAATTGAACAATTTGCTAGTGCTCAGGAGGTAGTAAATCATCCAGCTAGTGAATATGTTAAAAACTTAATTGATACGGTTCGTACAAATCAAAAACTGTGGGAGGGGTTGAAATGATTCAATATTGGCAAGAAAACTCAACTCGCATGATTAACTTAACGATTCAACATGCACAGATGGTTTTAACCTCACTTTTAATTGCATTAGTAATTGCGACTATTTTAATCGCTATCTTTTTAAGAAAAAAGAATTGGCTAAATCTATTGATCTATATTTTTTCATTATTATATTCAGTACCAAGTTATGCGTTCTTTGCATTGCTGATTCCAGTTACTGGGTTGGGAGAAACGAGTGCAATTATTGTATTAGCCTTTTACAGCGAGTATGTCTTATTAAGAACCTTTATTACGGGAATTAGAAATATTAATACTAATTATCTTGAGGTTGCTAAAGGAGTAGGGATGACTAATACGCAGGTTTTTACTAGAGTACAACTGCCACTAGCATTGCCTGCGATTTTTTCAGGCTTACAAGTTGCTTTAGCTTCAACAATGGCTATTGCTACGATTGCTTCAACGATTAGTGCAGGGGGATTAGGTGATCTTTTATTCGAAGGCCTACAAACAGGTCGAGTAGTACCAATTTTATGGGGAACAATTTTAACTGTAGCTCTAACTCTAATCTGTATTATTATTTTGAAATTACTAGAAAATATCATGATCTCCGATTGGTGGGAAGTTGAAAAAACAGGTAGGTGAGACTGCAATGACTTTTAAACAACCTTTAGCAGATTTAATGCGGCCAAATAGCTTAAACGAAATGATTGGACAAAGCCATCTTTTAGCTCCAGGTAAACCACTTTATCAAATAATAAATAACCATGTTTCAATAAGTTTGCTTTTATGGGGTCCACCTGGATGCGGTAAAACCACCTTAGCTCATGTAATGGCGAATATGTTAAAAGTTCCTTTTGAAAAATTCAATGCCTCAATCCAAAATAAAAGTCAGCTGCAGGCATTGATCAAATTACATCCTAATGAAAGTTTTGTTTTGTTGTTAGATGAAATTCATCGTTTGACTAAGCCAATTCAAGATTAAATTTTACCATATTTTGAAAATGGGCATATTTTGTTGGTAGGAACAACGACTGAAAATACGATTATGGCTATTCAGCCGGCAATTCGCTCACGCTGTCAGATATTTGAATTTAAACCAATTAAGGCCTCAGATATTGAACCGGTTTTAATCAAAGCCGCTAAGAAACACTTGGATTTTAGGTTAGAAAATGATGAAGCTCATGCAATAGCTAATTGCGGTAATGGGGATGTAAGAGTATCATTGAATATTTTAGATACCTTGTATGCAATGTATCCAGATAATTTGACAATGGATAAAATAGTCAATTTTGCCAAAAATCAGCACTTTTCTTATGATAAAGATGCTACTCAACATTATGATTATATTTCCGCTTTCTCTGATTCAATTGAAGGTTCTGATGCTGATGCGGCATTGTATTATCTAGCAGTTATTTTGCAATCTGGAGATTTAGAATCAGTTGCGAGAAGATTAAAGGACTCAGCTGCTCTTGATGTGGGACTAGCTGATCCAGAAAAAATAAATCAAGTTATCAATCTGTGTAATACAGCTTTAGAAATTGGCTTACCCAGAGCGTCTACGCATCTAGCAATGGCTACGATTATGCTTTCGATTGCACCTAAGTCAGATTCAGTGATGCAAGCATATTATCAAGCTTCTAAAGATGCTGCGCATCCCAATTTGCATCCTATGCCAGATTATTTGCGTGATTGCAGTTATCAAGGATCAGACAAGATGCGAGGAGCAGGCGTTATGAAAGATATGTTTAAACAGCCCCATCATATTGCTAAACAAGCTTATATGCCGAAAGACTTAATTGGTAAGCATTATTATGAAGGCGGACCAAATAGTAGAGAAGAAAAGCTTTATGCGCAATATCAAGCTTTGTTTAAATATATTTATGATCAGCCTTTTGTTAAAAGTAACTTGAAGAAAATTTCAATGTTTAAAGAAAAGAATTAGTCTTGACTGTAACCTTGTGTTACAGTCTATTTTATTATTAAGAACTTTACGGAAAGGAGAATAGATATGTTTGAAGTTAAAGAAAGAAGAATTCTAAAAAAAATATCAAGAACCTTAAATCAGCTAGCCTTTATAAAACTTATCGTAAAATTTATTCTGAACTAGAAAGTGACCCACTAGTTAGAACACATCACTTTGAATTATTAGAAAACCGAACCCCAAAACCAAGTTTATATTCAAAAAGAATTAGCCAAGATAATCGAATTGTTTATTCAGTTGATAGAAAAACTAGACAAGTTATTATCTATAGTGCTTGGGGACATTATGCTAGTGGTAATCAGAGTTTGATTCATCATAAATTGTAATTTCGTCTTGACTGTAACGTTAATGTACAGCTTAGGATAATATTATAAAAGATGAAATGAGGAACTTTTATGCCAGATGAAAAATTGTTATCTATTTCTGAATTTGCGCGTCTAGCCGGAACAACTCGTCGTACGCTGATTTTTTATGATCAAAAAGATGTTTTTAAACCAAAGAAAATCGCTGAAAATGGTTATCGCTATTATGATTATGAGCAACTTTACCAAATTGGTTTTATCTTAGGTTTGCGTGATTTAGGCTTATCAGTTGAAGAAATTAAGGATTATTTGAGCGATGATAGCTCTGATGCCTTAGATAAAAAATTGGTACCTTTAAAGCATAAAATTGAATTACGAATTCAAAATCTCAAACAGATTTTGACAATCTTGGAAGAAAAAGAAGCAAGTAATACTCATTTAACGAATAGGGACTTTTATGTAGTGAAAAAATGCTATTTACCTGAAAGGAGTTTTTGGTGTTCAGATTTTAAAGTTGATTGTTCTGAGCAAGAGATTGCTTCTGCATATAGTCGTTTTTATCAAAGCCTTGGTGCAGGAGTGATGGCTAATAAAATGCTGTCAGGCTTTTTAACGGATTTGCCTAAGGCACAAGGAAATAAATATGCTGATTCAGGTTTTAGAATTATCAAAGAAAAATCTTATAACCAAAAAGTGAATGTTCCTGTTATCACTCAAAATGATGGTGACTATGTGATTGTTAAAGTTCAAAATACTGGTGAAGGAATTGAAAAGGGACTTAGCAAAATTAGAGAATATGCAAGTCAAAATGGGCTTCAATTAGGTGATGACTTGTGGCAATACAATCTTGGCTTGAATATTGAAAAGCTCGGTCTAACTAAAGATAGTATTTTGGCTTATGAAATCAAAAACTAACTTTTAATTTGACTTACGCATTTAATTTAAAATCACGTTCGTAGGGGTTATGATTATCTTGATTAAGTAATGTTTTATAAAATTGTATCTAAGATAATTTGGAAGTGCTGAAAGTGAATAAAAAGTTATTAGCCTGCTTATTAGCAGCAGAAGCAGGGGTAGTAGGAGTTGGCGAATATTTCTTTAAATATGCAATGACTACATATAAGAAAAAGCCTGATTCAAAAAAATTAATGCGTAGTGATCCCTTTTATGAAGATAAAGTCTGGTTTAATAAGTTTGATAAAGAAAATTGGCTTTTAAAAACGAAAAAAGGTTTAACACTTCATGCTGAATATTTGAACCATAACTCTAAGAAGACAGCAATTATTTTGCATGGATTTATGAGCTATGGAGAAGGTATGGGCGCCTTTGCAAAGATGTTTTATGATTTAGGTTTTAATGTTTTATTGCCTGATGCTCGTGCTCATGGCGAAAGTGGCGGTAAGTATATCGGTTATGGCTGGGTTGAAAAAGAAGATATTTTAAATTGGATTAATCAAGTGATTAAACGAACTGGAGAAAATTCACAAATCGTTGTGATGGGACAAAGCATGGGCGGCGCAACCGCGATGATGGTTAGCGGAATGAAATTACCTCCACAAGTAAAAGCATTTATTGAAGATTGCGGTTATTCAAGTGTTAAAAAAGAACTTACATATCAAGCCGGCAATTTAGCTAATATTCCTCACGTTGTTCAATTTCCTGTAATTGAAGCTTTGAGTTTTGTTAATAAAATAAAAAATGGGTTCTTTGTCGGACAAGCTTCTTCAGTAAAGCAGTTGAAAAGAAATACTCGCCCATTTCTTTTTATTCATGGTGGTAAAGATCACTTTGTACCAACAGAAATGGTATATGAAAATTACTCAGCCGCAAACTGCCCTAAAGAACTTTGGATTGCCCCACTAGCAGGGCATGCAATGTCATTTCCAATGTACAAGACACAATATAAAAACCATATTCAGGCATTTTTAGAAAAATATGGTTTACTAAACAAATAGTAATTGACTAGATACAATTTTTAATAATCAAGAATTAGAGAAAGAGTAAACAATATGGCAGTACCAACAAAAATTGAAGTACGTGGTGGACGCGTCCATAATTTGAAAAATATTAATGTAGATATTCCGCTTCATAAATTTGTCGCAATTTCTGGACTTTCTGGTTCGGGTAAGTCGAGTTTAGCAATGGGAATTCTTTATGAAGAAGGTTCTCGGCGTTATCTTGATGCCTTGTCTACTTATATGCGCAGAAGAATTAAGCAAGGTGCACAAGCTGATGTGACCAGTGTTAAGCATATTCCATCAGCATTAGCATTGCGTCAGCGTCCTAGTGTACCAAATGAACGAGCAACAGTGGGGACAACTACTGAGACTTTCAATGTCTTGCGACTAATATTTTCACGATTAGGCTCGCCAGTATGTCCTAATGGTCACCGTCTTGCGCCAGGTTTGGAGATTGCTGAAGGAATGTCTAAGTCAGGCGAAGAAATGGGACAGATTATATGTCCTACCTGTGGTGCAAAATTTTATGTGCCAAGTGCTGAAGATTTTGCTTTTAATTCGGATGGTGCATGTACTGAATGCGGTGGTACAGGAAAAGTTCGTCAGCTAAATGAAAGTAAGTTAATTGCAGATCCTAATCTTTCCATTGAAGATGGGGCAGTAGCTTCCTGGAGTTTGCCGGGCAGAAATTTTATGCCAAGTGTAGCTGAGCATGCAGGCGTGAGAATAAATATTCCTTATAAGGATTTAACCGACAAGGAAAAAGACTTCGTCCTAAATGGTCCAGAAAAAAAGTATAAGATGGACTTCTTATCTGGAACTGGACGTGTTTTTCATGACTTTAATGCTTTGTATGAAAATGCTCATCAGGCCGTTCTTCGCTCTGCTGAAAGTAGTAAGAGTGAACGCGCTCAAAAACGAATCGCAGAATTTTTCACTTATTCCACTTGTCCGGTGTGCCATGGTACACGACTTCGCCCTGAACTACTTAAGCAATTAGTTAATGGAAAAGATATTGATCAGGTTCAACATATGCAATTAGGGAATTTGCCTAAATGGAGTAAGGAAGTTTTAGCAAGTTTACCTGAAAATATGCATAAAATGGCTAGTTCCTTGATCAATGAATTTATTAATAACTTACAGCCACTTCTTGATTTAGGATTAGATTATTTAACGATGGCACGCGCTGGTAATACTTTGTCAACGGGTGAATTACAAAGAATCCAGCTTGCTAGAACCTTACGTACAGAAACAACTGGTGTCTTATATGTTTTAGATGAGCCATCAATTGGACTTCATCCAGCAAATGTTGACGGTTTAATTAAGGTTCTTCGTAAATTGGTTGCTCAGGGAAATTCATTAGTAGTTGTAGATCATAATGTGGATATTATTAAAGCAGCTGATGAAATCATTGAAATTGGACCAGGCTCTGGTGAAGCAGGTGGAGAAATTTTAGATCAAGGAACTCCTAGCGAAGTTGAAAAAGATCCCCAATCATTAATTGCCCCTTATTTAGATGGAAAAGCTAATTTAATGGCTCGCAAAGTCAGCGATAAAGTTAATTCTGAACAGATCACTTTTGAAGTTGATGATTACTTTAACTTAAAAGACATTAAGGCTGGCATTCCCGTAAATCAAATTACAGCTGTAACTGGATTTTCAGGTGCGGGAAAAACTAGTTTAATTTTGGATTCATTGGTGCCTGCAATTAAGGATCAAGATAAAGGAGATGCTTTACCCAAGCAAGTTAAAAATTTTAAATCCCCAGTCCATCATGTCGTAAGTGTTGATGCTTCTCCCATTGGTAAAAGTACCCGTTCTACAGTTGCTACCTATACTTCAATCATGGATAATTTGCGTAAATTATTTGCGCGTCAGCCATTAGCAAAAGAAAAGCATTATACGCCGAGTTATTTTTCTTACAATAATAAAGAGGGAGCTTGTCCTACTTGTGGAGGAACAGGAATTGTTACATTAGATATTCAATTCTTACCTGACATGCAGCAAACTTGTCCCACATGTTATGGGGCTCGTTATAATCAAGAAATTCAAAAGGTTAAGTGGCATGATCTTTCAATAGTTGATGTCCTTAATTTAGATATAAATGAAGCTCTGCCAATTTTTAAAAAAGTACCAAAAATTGAACGTGACTTAGAATTACTTAAAGAAGTTGGATTGGACTATTTGCATCTAGGCGAAAGTACACCGACTTTATCTGGTGGTGAAGCTCAAAGATTAAAATTGGTAACTCATTTAAGTCAAAAACAAGATGATACGTTATTTGTTTTTGATGAACCAACTATTGGGTTGCATCCCTTAGATGTAAAGGTACTAGTTCATGTTATGCAAAAATTGCTTGATCAAGGAGCAACAATTATCACAATAACTCATGATCTTAACTTGATTGTGAACGCGGATTATATGCTAGATTTAGGTCCACGTGGTGGTGAAAATGGTGGTCGACTTGTTGCAGCCGGCAGACCGCTTGAGTTGATTAAGGATCCACAAAGTTTGACAGTAGAATATTTAGCAGATTATTGGAAGCAATTTAATCGCTAAAGAATAATATTAAGAAAAATATCATTTTTGTCTTGACAAGAATAACAAATTAATTAAAATAATTATTATAAAATTTAATTAATCTGAAAACAAAGAGAAAGAAGAGTAGCTTAATTCTTAGTTAACAGCGAGTCTTGTCAGGTGGAAGAAGATAAATCTAAAATTAAGTAAAAATCACTTTCGAGTTCTATTTCTTAATCGTTAAGTAAGAGATAGTGGGAGCACCCATTATAGTGCCTGCGTATCGCTATTTTGCCGTACGCGAAAGGTATTGCTAGTGATAGTAATATAAATAAAGGGTGGTACCACGCTCATGCGTCCCTCAGTCAATTGATTTTGACTGAGGGATTTTTTGTTGTCAGAATTTCAGGAGGAAGAAAAATGAAAGACCCTACATCTCGTAAATTGACCTGGAAGGAATATTTAGTTGTTGCTTCCTTGCTATTTGGATTATTTTTTGGAGCAGGAAACTTAATTTTCCCACTTCATTTAGGACAGCTTGCTGGTAGCAATTGGGGAACTGCAGCAGTTGGATTTTTGATCACTGGGGTATTGCTTCCACTGCTCTCAGTTTTAGCAGTTGCAATCACTCGCTCCGAAGGTGTTTATGATATTGGTAAGCCACTTGGAGCTGGCTTTGCAGTAGTCTTCATGGTTTTAATCCATGCAACAATCGGTCCCTTATTTGGTACTCCAAGAACTGCAACTGTATCGTTTACAGTTGGGGTTGCTCCATTTGTGCCTAAGAATATGCAGTCAACTTCTTTGCTAGTATTTTCTGCTTTATTTTTTGTCGCTGCTTTTGCATTTTCTTATCATGAAAACAATATCTTATCTAATGTAGGTAAGGTTTTGAATCCCTTATTTTTAGCATTATTATTTTTAGTTTTCGTGGTTGCCTTTTTAAATCCACTTGGCAATCCTCAAACAGCGCCTGTTACTGAAGCTTATAAACATTCAGCTCTAGTTAATGGCTTTTTAGAAGGTTACAACACAATGGATGCTTTGGCAGGACTTGCTTTTGGGGTAACGGTAGTTACCGCAGTTCGCTCAATGGGTCAAAAAGATGAAAAAAGTATTTCAAAAGTCGTTGCTAAATCTGGTGTAATGGCTGTTGCTGCAATTGGATTAATCTACTTATTATTAATCTTAATGGGGGCAATGTCATTAGGTCACTTTAAAGTTTCTGACAACGGTGGTGTGGCTTTCAACCAAATCGTTAACGAATATGGCGGCGTCTTTGGCCAAGCGCTGCTTGCATTTTTACTAACTGTTACTTGTTTGACTACTGCAGTAGGCTTAGTTGCAGCTTTTGCTCAAGATTTCCACAAACACTTTCCTAAAGTTAGCTACCATGCTTGGCTTGCACTTAGCTGTTTAGCATCATTTTTAACTGCTAACTTTGGTTTGGATCAAATCATTGCTTGGTCAACCCCAATGCTTATGTTCTTATACCCATTATCAATGGTTTTGATCCTTCTATCTGTATGTTCACCATTATTTAATAAAGATGGTGTGGTATACTTCTTTGTAATCTTATTCACAGTTGTACCAGCTTTAGGCGACATGGTAGTTGCCTTCCCAAGCGTAGTTAGTCAAAGTAGTTTTGGTTTAACAGTAGCCAACTTGAGAAATGCTTTGCCATTAGCTAATATGGGCTTGTCATGGCTTGTTCCTGCATTAGGAGGGGCAGTAATCGGATTAGTTGTTCACTATGTGAGAAATAAAAAATCTACGCAAGTGGTTGACGAATTAAGTGAATAAAAAATAAAGACTGATGGTTTTTCTCTTTAACGAAAGACTATCAGTCTTTTGATTGTCTAATTAAATCATTTATGTTGTGACAATTTTTAATTGCTGCTTGATATTGCTCGTGAATATCGGGATCTACACGTTTACCTTCACTAGTTTCAATCATATGAATATCTTCGCTACCAGCTTGCAGTGCAGTTTTAAAATACCACATTTTATAGTGTAGAAAGTCTCGTTGCTTTTGGAGCTCTTCAATTTTTTCACTTACACGTTTTTCTTCTTCTTCAAGCAGGTTATAACGTGTATCTAAAGTTGAATCTCCTTGCATACACAGATCTATAAAATTACGGATTTCTTTAATGGTCATTCCGCATTTTTTCATACAAGTGATTACTTCTAAAAAATTAAGATCATTATCTTTAAAAATACGTTGTCCTTTTTGTTTTCGACTCACAAATGGCAAAAGACCATGTTTATCATAATAACGTAAGGTAGAGGCGGGAATTTTTGTCTTTTTTGATACTTCGCTGGTTGAATAATACATTTTTAATCTCTTTTCTTTTTGACTTAAACCATAGTTTAAGATTTAGAATTACTTTTGTAAACAATAGAATAGATGGAGGAGAATTATGTCAGAAATAGATAAACTTGAAAAGGGAGAATGGTTCAATTTTGGAGCTCCAGAGATTGTGGAGAGAAAGTTAAGAGCTGCCAAATTAGCGCAAGAATTTAATGCAATTCCTGAAACCGAACCTGAAAAACAAGAAGAGAAAGCTCGCGAAATTTTTGGCTCTGCTGGAAAGAATTTAGTTGTTCATAGTAATTTGAAAATTGATAATGGTAAAAATATTCACGTTGGTGATAATTTCTTAGCTAATTACAATTTAACAGTTTTAGATGTGGGAGAAGTCAAGATTGGTAATAATGTGTGGATTGGTCCGAATACAGATATTTATACTGTGACTCACCCTTTGACTGCGAAAGGGCGACGTGAGCATTTATCAAAAGCGTTGCCAGTGACGATTGGGAATGATGTTTGGATTTGCGGCAAAGTTACTATTTGTCCAGGAGTAAACATTGGTAATAATGTAGTTATTGCGGCTGGAGCGGTAGTCACTAAAGACATTCCCGATAATTCAATGGCTGCAGGCGTTCCAGCAAAAGTTATTAAAAAGCTTGATTAGAAAAAGATCTATGATTGAAGACGAGAAAGAAATTATTCAGGTTAATGGCCTGGCTAATGTGATATATCCTTTTGAGATCTTTCAAAAGAGCATAGTGATCAAGTAATGCAAGTGCTTGAGCAAGCAGTTGAAAGTACACATTTAAAGTTAGAGTAGGTGATTAAGATGAAGTTTAATTCATTAATGCATGTAAACATCATTACCAAGAATTGGGATGAAATGGTCGATTTTTACCAAAATAAACTTGGCTTTAAGAATTTAGTATTAGTGAAATATAGGGAATATCTCAATCGACCAGATCGGCCTGAACAACAAAAAATTGCACAGACCGATCCTAATCGAATTATGTATGCTTATTTTGAGATCTGTCCTGGTCAATTTGTTGAAATGTTTCCGCAAAGTCAAACGCAGTTACCAGATAGTAGATGGAATGCGCGTACAGGGCTTAATCACTTTGCGCTGACTGTGGATGATATTAATGATACTTTTAATGAATTCAAACAAAAAGGCTTGCCACTTATGAGTGATAAGCCAACTAAGGGACCGTCTGAAACTTGGCAGTTTTGGTCTCATGATCCAGACGGTAATTATTTTGAAGTGATGCAGTTTACGAAAAAATCTTATCAAATCACAGGACACATCGATAAATGATTACAATCTCTTTAAATATTTTTTAGTTGCATTTGATCATTAAAATAGTTGTGATAGGCTAAATATCCTGCAATTACTGCTCCTAAACCAGTTGCAGTATGATGTGTTTGTCTTTAACTTGTATCTTAATTGTAGATGCTTTATAACAAATTATAAAATATCGTTTTTATATGAAAAAGATAGAGATTTGTATTTAAATTAAGCATTTAACAGTAGCTAAGCCTCATTTCTATAAAATTATTGCTAAATAAAGAAAAAAGTTCTATTATTACTTACAAAAAGAAAGTAGATACGATAGGAGCAATAATATTATGAAAATGGATTTAAATGGCAAATTAGCTTTAGTTACCGGCTCAACCAAAGGAATTGGTAAGGCGATAGCAATTGAATTAGCTCGAGAAGGTACTAATGTGATTATTAACGGCCGTTCTAGGCAAACAGTTGATCCGGTTGTAGCAGAAATAAAAAAGAAATTTCCTAATACTAATCCTGCTGGTGCACCGTTTGATATTTCAAATAAAGATCAAAGAGCTGAATTATTCAACAAGTTTCCTGAAGTTGATATTTTAGTAAATAATACTGGAATATTCAAGCCAATGAATTATTTCGATATTACAGAGGATATTTGGCAAAAGTTTATTGATGTTAATTTTTATTCTGGTAATGGTTTAGCTAAGTTTTATTTGCCCAAAATGCTTGAACAAGATTTTGGAAGAATTATATTTATTGCGAGCGAAGAAGCAATAATGCCTTCAGGTGAAATGCCACAATATTCTTTAACTAAAACAATGAATCTCTCCTTAGCAAAGAGTCTATCTAAGTTAACAATTGGCACACACGTAACCGTTAATACAATTATGCCTGGATCTACTTTGACCGAGGGTGTTCAAAAAATGATTGAGGATATGTATAAAGATTCGGATTTAGCACGAGATCAATGGGAGAGTGACTTCATGAAAAATCATCGTCCTCTTTCTCAAATTCAAAGATTGATTCGACCGCAAGAGGTAGGTCGTTTTGTGACTTTTGTAGCCAGTCCTTATGCATCTTCATTTTCAGGAGAAGCATTGAGATTAGATGGGGGATTGGTACCGACAATTATATAGTTAATAAAAAGAAATAGCTTTGTTCATGTTCAAAAACAAACTATTTCTTTTTTTCTATTATGAAATCAATTGGCTGATAATAGAGGGGCGAATGATTCTAAAATATTTTTCTTAATTTTATTGAGATTTTTTACTAAAAGCAAATTCAATACAGAGGTTGAATTATAAAATGATGCATGTTATTATCTACTTACAAAAAGTAAGTAGATAAGAAAGGAATAAATAATTATGAGTATTGAATTAGGCATTTCTTCATTTGGTGAAACAACGCCACTTAAAACAACCGGAAAATCAATTAGTCATGATCAAAGAATTCGAGACTTGCTTGATGAAATTATTTTGGCAGATGAACTAAAGATTGATGCTTTCGCAATCGGTGAACATCATCGAAAAGATTTTGCTGTCTCAGCACCAGAAATAGTTTTAGCAGCCGCTGCAGCTAAAACTAAGCATATTCATTTATCTAGTGCAACAACTAATCTTCCAACAATTGATCCAATTCGAGTGTATGAGCAATATGCAACCATTGATGCTTTTGCGTCTGGCAGAGTAGAAATTATGGCAGGACGTGGATCATTTACAGAAGCTTTTGATTTGTTTGGCTATAATATAGAAAATTATGACGATCTTTTTATTGAAAAGTTACTAATGCTTTTGGAAATTGATAAACATGAAATTTTAGATTGGAAGGGTGGAAAATTCACTCCAAAGGTAGATCACAGGGGAATATATCCACGAAGTAAGAAGCCAATTCCAATTTCTGTAGCAAGTGGTGGTAGTATCAATTCAACTATTCGTACTGCTGAATTAGGATTACCAATAGTTTATGCAATTATTGGTGGAAACCCACTGGACTTTAAGCCAATGATTACTCTTTATAGAGAAGTAGCCAAAAAAGCTGGGCATGATTTAAGTGAAATGCCAGTTGCTGCCCATTCATGGGGATGGTTAAATCAAGATAAAAATCGTGCTATTAAAGAATATTTCTATCCAACCAAGCTTCTTGTAGATCAAATTAGTAAAGAAAGACCTCATTGGACTGGAATGACTTATGAGCAATATCTTGAATCAGTAGGAGAAAATGGTGCAATTTTTGTTGGAGATAGTGAGACTGTCGCTCAAAAGATAATAAAAGTAATGGAAGAACTGGGATTAAATAGATTTTATCTTCACTTACCAATTGCTTCAATGCCACATGAGGAAGTTATGAATGCAATTAAAATATATGGTGAAGAAGTTGTTCCTAAAGTAAAAGAATACTTTAAGAAGAAAGAAGATAAAAAGCGTTTAAACGTGAAGTGGAAAGATTAATAATACGGTAATTATAATTTACCATGTGAATTTCAATTGGAGTAAAAAGTCCAGTTTCCATTAAAAAGTCGTTTCATTGTAAAATTTTTGTATAATAAAGTGACGACTAGGCAAAGTTTAAGAGAATGGAAACATAATAATATGGAAAAATTAAAAGCTATTCAATTTAATTTTGAAAATTGTGAATCTGAAAAAATTCCGATTGACTACATTCCTTATTTTCGGTTTGTAAATGTTCATTCTGATTTAAAACATGAATGGAATTACGAAAATGAAGCTAATGATGAACTTGAAACTATGTTTATATGTGATGCTTTTAAAATGATTGCTGACTGGGACAAAGTTAATACAATAGAGACTTTGGAACCATTCAATTTAGCCGAGCGAATAACTGAATTCTGTGATTTAGTAGATGTAAACTTGATTTTCAAATCTGGAAAAATTAAAAACATTTATATGCCATGGGAAGATAATGAATATGGTGAATCTAATATTTTGATG
>NZ_CANBCP010000026.1 GCF_947367085.1 uncultured Lactobacillus sp.
TTTTTAATGATACGGCGACCACCGAGATCTACACCTAAGCCTTCGTCGGCAGCGTCAGATGTGTATAAGAGACAGGTAAGTAAATATAAAGATCAAGGAATAACTCTCCCAAAAAGACAGACATCTCATAGTGCTGGTTATGATTTTGAAGCTGCACAGGATGTGATTTTGCCATCGATTTGGTGTTTAAACTTTGTAAGAATTTTCCGCTTGATTAGAAATGGCCATGAACTAAATGAATTAGATCGCGAAAAGGCTGAAAGGATTTTAAAACCTGTTTTAGTTCCGACTGGAATCAAAGCTTATATGCCGGATGATGAGGTATTGATCTTGGCCAATAGATCTTCTAATACCTTTAAAAGAAATATGGCTCTTCCAAATGGAATTGGGGTAATTGATAGTGATTACTACAATAACAGTAAAAACGAGGGAGAAATATTTTTACAATTAATAAACTATGGTGTGCGGCCACTTCATATTAAAAAAGGTGACCGTATTGGCCAAGGTATTTTTATGAAATATTTGAAAACAGATGATGACGCCCCAATCCAACGTGAAAGATTAGGCGGATTTGGCTCATCAGGCTTAAAGAAAGAGGACTAATGGCAAAAGTAAAAACACGCTATAAATGTAAAAATTGCGGTTATATCTCAGCGTCTTATTTGGGCAGATGTCCAAATTGTGGTGCCTGGAATCAATTTGAACAAGAAACTCAAGAAGTAAAAAAGGTTTCTACTAAGGCAACAGCTTCGCGACTGATGACTTCTACTGGAGCTAACGACCCTGTTAAGTTGGGCCAAGTAAAGGCAAAAAAAGAAGAAAGGGTAGTTACACCTTATGAAGAATTAAATCGAGTTCTCGGTGGTGGGATAGTTCCCGGCTCATTAGTTCTGATTGGGGGAGATCCTGGAATTGGAAAATCTACTTTGATGCTTCAGATAAGTAGCAATTTAGCTAAAGACCATAAAGTTTTATATGTTTCAGGAGAAGAGTCAGCCAACCAAATTAAGATGCGCGCTGATCGTTTAGGTTTAGGTGATAGCAATATATTTCTTTATCCAGAAACCAATATGGATAATATTCGAGAGCAGATTAATGATTTACAACCAGAGTTTTTGGTAATCGACTCAATTCAAACCATGAATGAACCTTCGCTTGATTCTATGGTGGGGTCCGCTTCTCAAGTGCGTGAAGTAACCAGTGAGCTAATGAAAATTGCTAAAAATGATCAAATTACTGTTTTTGTAATCGGACACGTTACAAAAGAAGGTGCAATTGCTGGACCCAAAATTTTAGAACATATGGTGGATACTGTCCTTTATTTTGAAGGTGATGGTCATCATTCCTATAGAATTTTGCGCTCGGTTAAGAATCGATTTGGAGCAGCTAATGAGATCGGTATGTTTGAAATGAAGAATGAAGGATTAGATGAAGTCACAAATCCTTCTGCAATTTTTTTGGATGAAAGGCTACCTAATTCAACCGGATCAGCAATTGTTGTTTCGCTTGAAGGGACACGACCGTTAATGGCAGATATTCAAGCCTTGGTTACTCCGACGGCGTTTGGTTATGCAAAAAGAACTACTTCAGGATTAGATTATAATCGCGTGGCATTATTACTTGCTGTTTTAGAAAAACGAGGTAATCTAATGCTTCAAAATCAGGATGCCTTTTTAACAGCTACTGGTGGGATCAAATTAAATGAGCCAGCAATTGATTTAGCAATTGCGATGGCAGTGGCTTCTAGTTACAAAAATCAAGAAATTCCTGCGACAGATTGTTTTGTTGGAGAAATTGGCTTAACTGGTGAAATTCGAAGAGTAAATCGTGTTGAATCAAGAATTAACGAAGCTGCAAAAGTTGGCTTTAAACGTATTTTCATTCCAAAACATAATTTAACTTCTAAGATTAAGAATAATTCACAAATCGAGGTTATTGGTGTGGCAAGTTTACCACAAACTTTAAAGCTTGTTTTTGGATAGATTGAACTTTTGCTAGTTAAAAGTTACACTTAATAGGTAAAATTAAAAATTTGAAAGAGGCGCTTTGATTTTGGCTAAAGAAAAAATTCGTGTTCGTTACGCACCAAGTCCAACAGGTCACTTACATATTGGTAATGCAAGAACTGCATTGTTCAACTACCTGTTTGCTCGTCATAATAAGGGAACTATGGTCCTTCGTATTGAAGATACTGATCAAAAACGTAATGTTGAAGGTGGTTCAAAATCTCAAATGGAAAACCTTCACTGGCTTGGTATTGATTGGGATGAAGGTCCTGACAAGGGTGGAGAATACGGTCCTTATAGACAATCTGAAAGAAAAGATATCTACAACAAATACATCAAGCAATTAATTGATGAAGGCAAAGCCTACTATTCTTACACTACTGAAGAAGAACTTGAAGCTCAACGTGAAGAACAACGTGCTATGGGTATTGCTCCTCATTACACTTACGAATATGAAGGTATGACTGCTGATGAAATTAAAAAAGCTCAAGAAGCTGCTGAAGCAAAGGGCTTAAAGCCAGTGGTTAGAATTCACATTCCAGAAAATAGAACTTATGCTTGGGATGATATTGTTAAAGGTAAGGTTTCATTTGAATCTGATACTATCGGTGGCGATTTTGTTATTCAAAAACGTGATGGCATGCCAACTTACAACTTTGCGGTAGTAATTGATGATCATTTGATGAAAATTACCCACGTTTTACGTGGAGATGATCACGTAGCTAACACTCCAAAACAATTAGTAGTTTATGAAGCACTTGGCTGGCAGCCACCTAAGTTTGGTCACATGACTTTGATTATTAACTCTGAAACTGGTAAGAAATTATCAAAACGTGATGAATCAGTTTTACAGTTTATTGAGCAATATCGTGATCTTGGTTACTTACCTGAAGCAATGTTTAATTTCATTACTTTGCTTGGTTGGTCACCAGTTGGTGAAAGCGAAATTTTCTCACAAAGAGAATTAATTAAGGCATTTGATCCAAATCGCTTGTCCAAATCTCCAGCAGCATTTGATCAAAAGAAGCTTGAATGGATCAACAACCAATACATGAAAAAAGCTGACCGTGATACATTACTTGATTTGTCATTGAATAACTTGCAAGAAGCAGGTCTTGTTGAAAGTGATATTTCTCCAGAAAAGATGGAATGGATCAGACAACTAGTTAATATCTATGCTGTTCAAATGTCATACACTAAGCAAATTGTTGATGATACCAAGATCTTCTTCAATGAAGCTTCTGATTTATCTGATGAAGAAATTGAAGAGATCAAGAAAGATGATGGTCGTCAAGTTATCGAAGAATTTAAGAAGCAATTAGACTTAATTCCTCGCTTTACTGCAGTCCAAGTAATGAATGCTATTCAAGCAACTCGTCGCCAGACTGGCGTTAAGGGTAGAAAATTATTTATGCCAATTAGAATTGCTGGTACTCGTTCAATGGTTGGACCTGGTATTGGTGAAGCTATGGAATTAATGGGTAAGCAAAAAGTTAAGAAGCATTTAGATTTAACCTTGAAACAGTTGAGTGATTTAGGTTTATAATTTAGATCTTCAAGTTAAAAGCTACGCGAAAGCGCAGCTTTTTTTGTTAGAATAGAGGTTATGAAATATCAAATTTAGAAAAAGAGGGACAACAGTGAAGGTTTTTAATACATTAACTAGACAAAAAGAAGAATTTAAACCTTTAGTAGATGGTCAAATAAGTATGTATGTCTGTGGACCAACTGTTTATAACTACATTCACATTGGAAATGCCCGCAGTGTAATCGCTTTTGATACAATTAGGCGCTATTTTGAATATCGCGGCTTTAAGGTTAAATATGTATCTAACTTTACCGATGTTGATGACAAGATGATCAATGAGGCAAGAAAAGAAGGTATCACTGTCCCTGAACTGGCTGAACGTTTTATAAAAGCTTATCTTGAAGATACCGAGGCATTAAATATTAAAACCGCTACTCATCCTAGAGCTACTCATGAAATTAAAGATATTATTGCATTTGTCCAGGATTTAATTGATAAGGGCTATGCTTACGAAGTAGACGGGGATGTTTATTATCGAGCAAGAAAATTTGCTGATTATGGTAAATTAAGTGATCAAAATATTTCTGAACTCGAAGAAGGTGCTTCTAAGCACGTGGATGAAGCTCAACAAGATTTGAAAGAGGATCCTATTGATTTTGCTTTATGGAAAAAACAAAAACAGGCTGATGAAATTGCCTGGGATTCTCCTTGGGGAAAAGGACGCCCGGGTTGGCATATTGAATGTTCGGTAATGAGTACTAAATATCTAGGCGATACGATTGATATACATGGTGGTGGTCAAGATTTGGAATTTCCACACCATGAAAATGAAATTGCCCAAAGTGAAGCAAAGACGGGCAAAAAGTTTGTTAAATACTGGCTACATAATGGATTTGTAACTGTGGGTAAAAAACAAGAAAAAATGTCAAAATCTTTGCACAACTTTGTAACAGTGCATGATATTTTACAAAAAATTGATCCACAAGTATTACGCTTTTACATGTCGAGTGTTCAGTATCGTCGTCCAATTAATTATTCAGAAGATGGATTAAAGCAAGCAAAGACTGCTCTTGAACGCTATCAAACTTCTTTACGTAATGTAAAAGCTCGAATTGAGGATAAAACAATTTCTGAAGAAAATGAAACTTTGAGAAAAGAAATTGCCGATGCCCAAAGTGATTTTATTGCTTCAATGGATGATGATTTTAATGTTCAAAATGCATTAACTGTAATGTATGACTTGGTAACTAAAATTAATTCTCACCTGCAGCAAGAAAAAGTTGATAAAGATGCGCTAGCTAACTTTACTTCTTTATTACAAGATTGGTTATTAATTTTCGGTGTCAGTTTTGGAAAGCAAGAAGATAATAATGATCAAGAAATTGAAGAGCTCATTAATAAGCGCAACCTAGCACGTCAGAACAAAGATTGGGCTACTAGCGATCAATTGCGTGATCAACTAAAGAATATGGGAATTGTAATTGAAGATACAGCCCAAGGAACGAGGTGGTATCGTGCTTAAACCAAAGGTATTAAAAGAAGAAGATAAAAATCCCTACACGATGGCAGCCTTAACATTAGCTTATTTAGGTGATGGGGTTTACGAAGTTTATATTAGACGTCACTTAGTAAAAGGCGGTATAGTTAAACCGCAAATGCTACAGCGTTATGCCACTCATTATGTGTCAGCGAAAGCTCAAGCTGATCTGATAACTAAGATGGAAGCGAAAAATATGCTTAGCGAAGATGAACTTGATATATTCCATCGAGGTCGTAATGCTAAAAGTCATACTCATGCTAAGAATACCTCACTTGCCACTTATCGCTTGTCGACAGGTTTTGAAGCTTTGATAGGTTATTTAGATTTGTTAGGAAAGCATGATCGCGTCAAAGAAATATGTGAGTGGTGCATTAAGCAAGTTGAGCAAGGAGAAAATAAAGATGAGTGCAAATAATGAAGATTTTGTTTTTGGAAGACATGCAGGATTAGATTTTTTAAAAACGCAGGATGCTGACAAAATTAATAAAATTTTTCTACAAAAAGGTATTCAAGAAGATTTTACCAACCAAGTCTATCAATTAGCACGTAAAAAACATTTAATTGTCCAAAATGCACCAAAAAACAAATTAGATCAATTAACTGATTCAGGAAATCACCAAGGGTTAGTTTTAGCAGTTGCTTCATTTGAATATGCTGATCTGGATGAATTGCTAGCTAAATTTGATGAGGAAAGAAAAGAACCGTTTTTACTAATGCTTGATTCTATTGAGGATCCTCATAATTTGGGATCAATTTTGAGAACTTGTGATGCTACAGGTGTAGATGCAGTGATCATTCCTAAAAGACGCGCAAGCGGTTTAACCAGTGTTGTAGCCAAGACGTCAACAGGTGCTATTGACCATGTACCAGTGGTCAGAGTGACTAATTTAGTTCAAACAACAAAAATTCTAAAAGACCAGGGATATTGGTTCTTTGGAACGGCTATGAGTGGGACTGATTATCGCTTATGGGATGCTAAAGGAAAGACTGTTTTAGTGATTGGAAACGAAGGAAAAGGCATCTCGCCTTTACTTTTGAAGCAGATGGATCAAACTCTGACTATTCCAATGATTGGACACGTACAGTCTTTGAATGCAAGCGTTGCAACTGGTGTGATGCTTTATCAAATGTTTAATTCTCGTCATCCTTTAAATTAAAGAAGGTAATTTCGATGAAAAAGTTAACAAAATTATTATTTTTAGCAATAGTATTGGTATCTGGATTGACCTTAACTGGCTGCAATAAAAATGCTGCTCGTTCATTTGATCCTGGAAAAACCGTTAAGCAAACCATAACTACTAAGTCATTTTCAAAAGTTAAAGCAGACTTGGAAATCAGCGATGTTGTAGTTAAGTCAGGCAAAAGCTTTAAAGTTGTTTACCATGGAGCAAGCAAGTTAAAGCCAAATGTCAAAATTAGTAACGGCTCGTTGATAATTAAACAGGATAAAGATCTTCCGTCTACAATTTCTACTTCGGCTACGCGTTTGACGATCGTTGTTCCTCAAGGAAAATTAGAGAGTATTTCAATAGAAAATGACGCCGGGGATGTCGATTTAATTAAAGGCAATGTTTCAAAGAAGGTAAATATAGAAGCTGATAGTGGGGATCTTAACGTTAGTGATAGTCAGATTTATCAAGCTAAGTTAGAAAGTGACAGTGGAGATATTACAGTTTCACATACTCCTTTTGATGGCTATAAGTTAGAAGCTGATAGCGGCGAGATTGAATTATTTGACCAAAATGCCGAAAATGGAACTTTGAAGAAAAATATTCATGCCACTCATATCTTACATGCAGAAACTGACTCCGGAGATATAGCAGTTAATTAAATATTTCCTGGGAAATATGAAATATAAAAATAGATACAAAATTGCAGTTTTGTATCTATTTTTTTATGTCAAAGATTAGTATCTGTAGTTGATAAACGCCTGTTTGCTTAAGAAGACTCTTAGTTTTCACGTATCCTGTTAAAAAATATTTTGACAGGAAGCGAAAATATGAAAAATCTTTCGGATTATCAGTTAATTGAACTCGTAAAAGCCAAGGATAATGGAGCATTATTTGAATTAACTATGCGTTATCAGCCTGTTGTAAATAATGTTCGATCAAGAATTTATATTCGTCATTTTGATGTTGATGATTGGATGCAAGAGGCATTGATCATTTGTTATGAAACTTGTTGCTTATTTGATTTGAAAAAGAATCGTGATTTTGGAGCTTTTTTCAAAGCTAATTTTGTCAATCACTCGAAAAATTTATTACGTTATGAATTGGCAAAACAGCGAGAGCCTTATTCACATGCTGTATCTTATGAAGCAATTAGGGACAGTGGCACTATTAGTGAAGGAGCAGTTGAATTAAGTGATTATCCAGTAAATGTGCGTTTTCAATATTTTTTATCTAAATTAAGTCATACCGAACTATATGCTTTTTTGGTTTTATTAGGAAAAATTGATGTTAGAATTGCTGCCAAAAAAGCCAACTGTTCTGTTGAACAAATTATTAGTGCTAAAGGCAGAATCAAGAGAAAGATGCTCAATATTTTTAATTTCGATAAATAGTATTAATTTTGTATAAGTAAGCTCAAAAGGTTTATAATTATAGCTGTAGAATTTATTTAGGAGGTAATTCTAAGATGGCAGAGATTATTAAAACAGAATTGTTAGATCGTCACATGAAGGAAGTATTTGACTGGAGTGACTCAGATATTCCAGTTAGAGATGCCCTTTGGGACTACTTCATGGAGAAGAATGGTAGAGATACCATGAAGACGGAGCAAGATATGCTTCCATTTTTGAAAGACTCAGACGACAAGATCGAAGCCTTCGTAAACGAAAATCTTAAGAAATAACAATTCCTAATTATTCTACGCACAGTGGTCACGCATTGTTTGACCACCATAAACAGCTACTTTGCCAGTAGCTGTTTTTTTGTGAAAAAAATAATCTTCTGATATAATTTGTCAAAATTAAGCTTGTGAATTTGAATCGGAAAGAAGTTATTAAAGTGAAATATATTATTGGCATCGATATTGGGACGACAGCGACTAAAGGTATCTTATATGATGAAAATTCGAAGACAGTAAAGCAAGCTTCAAGATCGTATCCCTTGATTCAAGATAAATTAGATCAGGCTATTGAAGATCCAGAAGTGATTTTTTCAGCGATTCAGCAGGTGATTTTTGAATTAAGTCAAAATATTGATAATATTCAGGCTATTTCTTGGTCATCACAAATGCATAGTTTAATTGCACTAGATAAAAATAAAAACCTACTTACCAAGAGCATTACTTGGGCGGATAATCGCTGTCAAAAAGTTGTAGAGGATGCTAAAACTAATATTCTTGCCGGTAAAATTTATGAAAAGACAGGGATGCCTCCACATTCAATGGCTCCAATTTATAAATTAATTTGGATGAAAAAGTATAAACCTGAAATATTTAAGTATGCCCAATATTTTATAGGGATCAAAGAATATGTAATTTACCGGCTAACTGGGCAGTTATTAACTGATACTACAATGGCTGCCGGTTGGGGTTTATTAAATTTAAAAAGTTTACAGTGGGACCAAGAACTTTTAGATACTGTCGGTATAAGTAGTTCTCAATTGCCTAAAATTGAAAAGCCAAATAAAATTGTTTCTAAGATAAAGCCGTATTATGCTCAAAAACTGGGACTATCTCCTGATACTAAAATCATTTTAGGTGCCAGTGATGGCTATTTGTCGACGATTGGTGTTGATGTCTTGAACAAGCAAAATTTTGCCGTCAATATAGGTACTTCTGCAGCTATTAGGGTAATTAGCCCAGTGCAGATTAAAGACGTACAAAAGCGGATTTTTTGCTATCCAATAGATAGTTCACATTATCTAGTTGGAGGTCCAGTCAATAATGGAGGAATTGTCCTTCAATGGGCCAAGACAATCCTTTTAGGACCGCAAGCCACATTTGATGATTATTTAACATTAGCTAGTAGTGCAGCTACCGGAAGTCGAGGACTCTTATTTTATCCATATTTAGGAGGAGAGCGTGCCCCAATTTGGAATTCGCAAGCTCGAGGATCTTTTATTGGCTTAACCAGACAACATGGAAAAGCCGAATTAGCTAAAAGTATTTTAGAAGGGATCATTTTGAATATTAAGCTGGCGAGTCAGCCATTAATTGATAATCTAGCGATCCCGCGAGCTCTGCGTGTCACTGGTGGATTTACCAAAAGTGAACTGGTGTGTCAACTTATAAGTGACATTTTTAATTTGCCAGTTGTCAAAGTGAACCAAAAGCAGAGTGGAGCTTTTTCAGCGATGTTTTTAGCCAGACAAGCTTTAAAGCAAAGTAATTCTTTGCAGGAGATAAGTGAATTCATTGAGGATGAAAAAGTATATTTTCCAAATGATAAAAATGCAAAACAGTATCAGAAAATTTTTTCCCTTTATAGTCAAATAGGAAAAGATCTAGAAAGAAATTATCGTTCAATAGCAAAGTTAGAAAAAGATTTGTCCGAAGATCAAAAATAAAGGCTGAGCTTATTTTTAGTAAACCTAGCCTTTATTTTTTATACTTTCAATCAAACGAGCGATATTTTCTGACACAATTTCAATATCAGCTGCACTATCATGGATCGCTTGTTGCAAGTCTTTTGCACCGCTTTCTGTAGTAAAAATTGCGTCTATCTTATCTTTACCATATAGTTCATTAATGCGTGACCCAATATTGCCGCTCAAGCAGATGACAGTGCAGTTTGGACAAACAGTTTTGCTTAATTTAGCAACACCAAAAGGTGTTTTTCCAAATTGAGTTTGATAATCTGTTGCTCCTTCTCCAGTCAAAACTAAATCAGCATCTTTAACCTTGCTTGCAAAATCAGTGTATTTTAATACTGTTTGAATTCCAGAGTGTTTTTTAGCATTCGCAAAAACCATTAATCCGTATCCTAACCCTCCTGCAGCTCCAGCGCCAGGAGTTTGAGCATAGTCTTTATGGAGCTGTTTTTTAACAAGAGTAGAAAAATGGGTGAGGTTTTTATCTAAGATTTCAATCATTTCCTGGTCTGCACCTTTTTGCGGAGCGAAGATATATGAGGCTCCATTTTTTCCAATTAATGGGTTAGAAACATCACATGCTAAGATGATTTCGGTTGTTTTTAGGCGTGGATCTAGATGAGTTAAATCGATTTTGTTCACTAAATTTAAATTTGCAGCAATTGCTTCAACTTCATTTCCATCTTGATCAAAAAATTTTGCACCTAAAGCCTGCATCATTCCAACGCCCGCATCATTAGTTGCACTTCCTCCTAAACCAATAATAATTTTTTCGACTTTTTGATCTAGAGCTGCTTTAATTAATTGACCGCTGCCATAAGTGGTAGCTCTTAAAGGATTAGCGGTTTGAGAATTAACAAATTGAATACCACTAGCTTGTGCTATTTCAATGATTGCTGTTTTCCGATCGCCAAGTAACCCCCATCTTGCTTGTGTTTTTCTTTTTAGTGGATCTAGGACTTTTTCTTTAAAATATTGTCCACCTGTTGCAGTAACTAAGGCCTGCATTGTTCCTTCACCACCATCTGCCATGGGGATAATTTGAAAATTAGCTTCCGGAAATACTTTGACAAGCCCCTTTTTAATAGCTTTACTAACTTGAAGACTAGATAAGGATCCTTTAAAAGAATCAGGAGCTATAACAATTTTCATATTTTCACCTCACTCAAAAACTACTTTTAGTGTAACGTAAAAAGCCCACTGATAAGTGAGCTTTTTAATTAATTATTTGGATTTCTGTCTTTTTAAGGTTAACATCAAAGCGATAAAACTTGCTGCAAAAGCAACTGCGTTAATTAACCAGCCTAAATTATAGGATCCAGTTTTATCAAAGAATAAGCCGTCTAAATAGACAGAAGCTGACATTGCAAATGCTCCGACCATGTTAATTACAGAAAGAATGTTACTGTAGTCCTTGGCTCCGAATTCGCCACGAATTAAATAAGGAAGAGCAACTAAACATACACCTTGACCTAATCCTAACACAAAGGCAGACGCCACTAATTGAGTTGAATTATGTAAGAGGATCTGTCCAGCCCAGCCTAATAAGCCAAATAGAGAATAGCAGAATAAAACAGCTCGTGCATTGAATCTATCTAAGAAGAAGCCGATGGAAATTTTACCTGCAGCAGCTCCGAGCATCACACCAGATACCACCGTAGCACCGGTAGTTAAAGGCAAGCCAATGTTTACAATGTGACCTGAAATATGTTGGACCGAACCAGAAACAAATTGTAAAGCTAACATTGAAAAGGCCAATGCATAAAAGACAGGCTTATGAAGAGCTTGTTTAAGTGAAAAACCACTATCTTCAATTTCATTTTCCTTTTTAACTTGCTTTTCTCCGTAAGCTAAATGTTTCTCATCGGGTTTAGCTCTTAAAAAGAAAGCAGTTGGCACTAAAATCAACAAAATTAATGCAGCTTCACAGACAAAACCATTTCGCCAGCCTGCGTTGGTGATTACGTTACCAATAATTGGATTAAAGATAGTACCTCCAAATGCAGAAACACCCAAAGCGATACCCATCACAGTACCCAACTTTTCATTGAACCAGTTTCCAAGTAATACTGGAATTGATAAAGTAATGGCAATTGGCTGACAAATTCCGATAATTGTCCAAGCAATATAGAAATGAAGTAAGCTCTGAGCCTGAACTAAAGACAACATACTTAAGCCGATAACTGCAAAGCATCCGGTCAAAACCCAACGTAAGTTGAATTTCTCCATTATTTTACCTGCAAAAAGCAGTGTAATAGCGGCTGCTGCATTTTGAAAGGTGGTCATTAAAGCGACATTTGCGCGACCGACATTAAAGCTCTTGCTAATTGGCTCAAAGAATAAACCAATTGTATTAACGATTAATCCAAAACCTACTAAAGATATTAAGCAGCTGGCTATAAAAACCCACCAAGCAAAATGACTTTGCTTTTTATTTTCCACAACATTTTCCTACTTTCCATAAATTAAATATTTCAATATACAATTATATATAAAGAAAGTTCCAAGAATGTTTAAGAATTAACAAAGAGCATTTAGAAATAATTAAGAAATAAAAAATCAAGACCCGAAGATCTTGATTGAATTTAAAACTGACGACCTAAAAGTTTATTAGTTAACTTTTCGATTTGCTGGCGGGTGCTATTATCAGGCCAATTTTTCTTTAAGCTATTGAGAGCTTTTTGCGTATATTCATCGGCTAATTTTTGTGCTCGCTTAACTCCACCATATTCATTGACTAGTTTATCGATTTCATGAAGTTGATCTTGAGTTAAATCTTTGCCGTATTTTAAAAGCTCATGTAAACGGCCATTTGAATCTTTTTGTAGGGCAAAAATTAAAGGACCCGAATAAACACCATCTTTAACATCTAGCAGAACTGGTTTTTTGAAGGTTTCTTGGCTACTAGTATAATCCAAAATGTCGTCGCGTAATTGAAATGCTTGCCCTAAATATTCGCCAAATTTCCTTGCTTTTACTGCTTGCGTTACTTTAATTCCAGCTTCATAAGCACCAATAAAACAAGATAAGCCAAATAAAACGCCGGTTTTACCTTTAATCTGATTTAAATATTGTTTTTCAGAAATTTTGTCATTATAAGCATTATTGTATTGTTCGGTTTCACCGATTAGGATGTCTTGCATCGTTTGGCCGTCGACTTTTACAGTACCTAGACTCTTAGTATTGTCACTAAGCATAGTAAGTGAAATCGCAAATAAATAATCTCCAGCATAAACTGCGATGTGTTTGCCATATTTGGCCTGGATTGATTTTTTGCCGTGGCGCATATCGGATTCATCGATAATATCGTCGTGAATTAAAGTGGCATTATGCAAGGCTTCAATAGATGTTGCAATATTTAATAATTCCTGATGGTTTTGCTTTGCTTTTGGCCCAAACTGCCCAAATAGCATTACAAAAGCTGGACGCAGCATCTTGCCAGGCACATTAAATGTATCCCATAGAGCATCGCCTAATGAGCCACGCATATTTTTCACATGACTAAGAATTATATTATTAACAGTCATTACATCTTTTTGGATTTCCGGAAATTCATCCCAAAAAGCAAATTTATTTTCCATTCTTTTACCTTTCCGGCTAATGAAGTTTTGTATTGATGAAATTGAAATTTTGAACATGGTTTAATAAAATTTGTGAACAAATACCAATTAAGGAACCGCTAGCGATTCCGATAATTGTAAGGACGGGTAGATATAAAATAAGAGAAGGTGCTTGGGCTAACCAGATAGCGACTAACAGCTGGCCGAGATTGTGACAAGCTGCGCCGACGATTGAAATCCCAATTATCGATATAAATTTAGGATAGCATTTTTTTAGGATTAACATAGCAATAAAACTCAAAGTTGAACCTGCTAAAGAATATATAAATAAACTGGCACCGCCACTGATTAAAGCAGTTAAAACTAAACGTAGGTACAATAGTAGAATGCAGTCAGATACAGGTAGTGTAAATAGTGAAATGACTGTAATTAAATTAGCTAAGCCTAATTTTGCACCTGGTGCAAAAGCAAAGATAGGCGGCAGTGTCTGTTCAATGAGGCCTAAGATAATTCCTTGACTGCACAAAATAGCAATATAGATATATTCTTTTAGACGACTAGATTTATTCATGGGTTCACCAAGGTATTGTCAAAATCCTTTTTGTTTGTGTCATTTTCAGTATGCGGCTTGTCAGATTTTATTTCTATTAAAAATTTATGTGGCAAGCACACAATGCTTTGACCTGACCGGCTTTTCCAGCCTTGTTTAACACAAACTTGGTCTTTACAATTGGCATCTTTAACACGAATTTTATCATTATTAACTTCGACAATGTTTTTTTCGCCATGTGAATGATAAGTCCAAGTAAAGTGCTTATTTTCACCAAGTCTAATTGTTTTAACTAGGTGATTGTTTACTCGAATTCGTGCATAGGTAAAATTTTCATTAGCTTTATGTGTTTGTTTTTGTAGGAAAAAATAAGCGGGAATAAAGCTTAGGATGATCAAAATAAAAATGGCTAAAAAATCACCAAGCTTAAAAAGCTGATTTTTATGTTTTCTTGTTTTTGCTATTTTCATTTGACCATCTCACATTTAAAAAAGACCTTATAGTTGATTTTACACTATAAGGCCTTTTTATTTAAAAGTCTTTTTATTTATTTTGACCTATTTTTTGTCCGAATTGTTGCTGTAGTATATTGGCCGCATGACCCCATATCTTGCTTTGCCAAGAGTTCTTTCAAGCCATGGAACGAACCACATATCTAAACCAAATGCTCGACCCGAGCCATTCATGACTGCGATAGCCGCAAATACCATCCAAACATTTACCCAGTAATTCATTCCTGATAAACAAAAGATTGCTACAAAGACAGCACTTAAGCCACCTGCAACAAAGGTACAAAAGCCTAAGACTAAGCATAGACCCAAAATTATCTCAGTAACAGTCATTGCTTTTTGAGCTGCTAAAGCAATGACTTTATTTGGAATGAAAATTTTAGTGATATTTTGCATCCATTGAGGCATCTGATCAAAAACAGCCATTGGTGAATGTCCATAATCATAATTTAGTGAAAATAGAGCAGGGGCACTTTGAGCTGCCTTATCACTGGCACCACTGGTTGCGGCTTTACTTGAAGCACCACTAGTAGCTTCAACTAACCAAGGAAAATGAAGTTGGAGTTTGTTAGTAAACCAAGATCCCGATCCTTGAACTTTATACCAGCAATCAACTAGCCACATCATGCCTAAGAAGATTCTTAAAGGAACAGTCCATAAAACATTGCCATAACGGTTTAAGTTTCCACGCCAAAGAGTTGGACGCTTAATTCTAAACCACTCATTCATTATATAATGGAATAAGTAGTAGCCTGAGTAAATTTCAATAAAGTAGATCATATCTACTAGATCTTTCATTAAGATGGCGAAAAAGCCACTTAAATGGAAAGTATTTAATAGGTAAGCAACCCCCCAAGCTGGTCCGACTGATACCATGAAGCCTTGATAATTACCTTTGAACTTAACAGGTTCTTGATTATTAAGTTGAGCTAAGATATTTTTCCAAGCGGTTTTACCAGCAGATTCAGCTCCTTGAACAACTTGTGGCTGCCCACGTCCGGTGCCATCTTCATCGTATAAGGCAACGTCACCAATGACATAAATATGAGGATCATCAGGAATTTGAGAATATTCATTAACGATAATTCTACCGCCGCGTCCTTGCTCAAATCCGAGTTTATCAGCTTGACTAGATGCTTTAACACCAGCCGTCCAAATTAAGGTATGAGTTAGAAACTTAGAGCCATTTTTTAAATCGATATAGTCTTCGTGAACTCCGACAACTCCCGTGCTGGTTTTAATTTCTATGCCATGTTTAGTCATGTATTTAACTGCTTTAGCTGCATCGTTAGGATCAAGCATATGCATGACTGTCGGTGCCATTTCCATCATGGTGATTTTGATATCATCAGGCTCTAAATGATATTTTTGAGCTAGTTCGGGACGCCATGAATTTAATTCACCAGCCATTTCAGTTCCAGTAAAACCAGTACCAACCACTACAAAGTTCAAATAAGCTTGGCGTTTTTCAGGATCACGTTCACGTGCACCTAAGCGCACCATATCATCAATGTGATCTCTTAGTCTGACAGCATCTTCAATATTTCCTAGAACAAAACCGTGTTCTTTTACACCAGGTGTACCGAAATCATTTGGCTCAGCTCCAATACCCAAAACGAGATAATCATAAGGATAAGAGCCGTGACGAGCCATTACGCACTTGTTTTCACGATCAATTTGGAAAACTTCATCAGTTACAACATTAACGTTCTTTCTTCTAGAAAATAACCGCTGGAGGTCATATTCAATGGCTTCTGGTTCTACACGATTGCCTGCCACTTCATGAAGAGAAGTTTCCATTGTCATGAATGGATTCTTATCAATTAAAGTAATAGTGACATCGTGGTTTTTCTTTAATTTCTTTGCTAAACGTTTAGTGGTGTACATTCCACCAAAGCCAGCCCCAACAACTACTATATTTTTGTGGGTCAACATTAACACCCCTCTGTCCCAAAATAAGCTAAGAAAGATCCTTAGCGAGAATTTACGAATTTATTATACTAAAGCTATATGATAATGTCTATGCATTCACAAATTATGCCTAGACCAATTTAACTACCATAAAATACAGTAATACCAATTGTTTTTTGAATTAAAACTATATTTGATCATCAATCTTGCAAGCGATTAACAAGTGATTTAGAATTAGAAAGTGTGAAGAGATACACAAATAGTGGGATCGTTTTGCATAGATAGGATGGTTTAAATATTATGAAATTCAGAAAAGTAATATACAGCACAGCTGCTGTTGCATTATCAATGTTAATGTTATCAGCTTGTTCTACAACAGCTAAGGATTCATCAAGCTCTTCTTCAAGTGCTAAATCAAGTCAGACCGTTAAAAAGACTCAAAAACCAGGCAAGAAGATTGCTGGAGCTTCTTTAAAAGATGGTACTTATAAGTTAGTGGAAGATAGTTATGACCATGGCTACAAAGTTGAAATGGAAATGACTGTTAAAAACGGTAAAATTAAAAACACTAAATATGATCAAGTAGATAAAGATGGCAAGTCTAAAGCTAAAGATGCTAAATACGAAAAAGAAATGAAGAAATACGCTAAGATTGGACCAAAAGAGTATATTTCTCAAATTAACCAAGAATGGGCTTCTGATGCCAGTGCTGATAATCCGGAAAACTTATCTGCAATCTCAGGTGCAACTAATTCTTCATACACCGCAAGTAACTATGTAGGTCAATTAACTCAAGCAGCTCAAGCAGGCAATACTAAGACTATTCACATTGCAAACAAGGCAAAATATCAAGATGGTACATACAAGCTTGAAGAAAAGAATTACAGTCATGGTTATCGTCAAGTTTATACTTTAGTTATTAAAGACCACAAGATTGACAAATTAACTTATGATCAAGTAGATAAAAATGGTAAGTCTAAGACTAAAGATGCCAAATACGAAAAGCAAATGAAGAAATACGCTAAAGTTGGACCAAAGGAATATATTCCAAAATTAATGGAAGAATTCGCTAAGAGTAACGGCAACATGGAAAAAGTTCAAGTAGTTAGTGGTGCTACTGAATCTTCAAACCAATTCATTGCTTATGTAGGTCAATTGCTAAATGCAGCCCAAGAAGGCAATGCACGTATGATTCATGTTGACAATATTGTTTATAAAGATTAGTTTATAGCAAGAAGTTTAAAAAGGGCTCAAGCGCCCTTTTTTGTTTTTTACAGAAAGTATTATGAAAAATAAAGTCTTAAAATTATTGGTTTGCTTTGCTAGTTTTTTTAGTCTGACTCTGATTTGTCAGGCCTGCCAAGCAAAAAAAGATCCTGAACCCAAAACAACCTTAACTACTAAGCCCACTGAAGATACTCAATTTTTAATGGGGACAGTTTGTACAATTAGAATTTACAATAAAAATAAAGATGCAGCCTTAGCTGACGGTTTTGATACTATTAAAAAATTAGCTAAAGAAATTACCGTTAATCAAAAAGGCAGCGAGATTGACAAGGTGAATGCCCAAGCAGGGGTTAAACCAGTAAAAGTCTCACCCGAAATTTTTGATCTATGCAAAAAAGCATACTATTTTAGTAAAAATTCGGATGATTCATTTGATATGGCGATTGGACCGATAACTAATCTTTGGAGAATTGGCTTTCCTGACGCTCATAAACCAACTGATCAGCAGATAAAAGAAAAATTGCCACTGGTCAACTATAAAAATGTAGTCTTAGATGATAAAAAGCAGACCGTCTATTTGAAGGAAAAAGGAATGGCCCTTGATTTAGGCGGCATTGCCAAAGGCTTTATTTGTGATCAAGTAAAAAAGACCTTACAAAAAGATGGTGTCACTTCTGCAATTATTGATTTGGGTGGCAACATTTATGTATTAGGTGTTTCTCCTACTAATCATGGTAATTGGACCGTGGGAATTCAAGATCCAGATGCAAGTCGAGGCACGGCAATCGGGAGTTTGCCAGCTAAAAATCAGACTGTGGTAACAAGCGGAATTTATGAACGATATCTGAAAGTAGGTAATACAATTTATAGCCATTTGATGGATCCTAAAACTGGCTATCCATTCCAAAATAATTTGTTAGGTGTTTCAATTGTAACGAAGTATTCGACTAATGGGGATGCTTTATCAACCGCTACTTTTGACAAAGGATTAAAAGACGGTCTAGCATATATTGAAAAAAAGCCTGCTACCGAAGCTATTTTTATTACTAAAGATAAAAAAGTCTATATCACTAGTGGCCTAAAGGGAAAGTTTAAATTGTTTAAAGATTCTGGCTATAAAATGGCAAACTAGTTGAAAGTAATTGCTATAATGAGTTTTTTCTGCTAAGATAATTGCAGTTTAGGAGTGGTTTTATGGCAGTAAAAAAAGCAGCTCTTGCTTGTACAGTTTGCGGTTCGCGTAACTATTCAATCGCCGCAAGCAAAAATAGAACACAAAGATTAGAATTAAAGAAGTTTTGTAAGCACTGTGGCAAACAAACTTTGCACAGGGAAACGAGGTAAGTAAATGTTTAAGTTTTTTAAGAGCGTAAATGAAACTATGGCTAAAGTTTCTTGGCCAACTTGGAAACAAAATAGACGTGATACTAGTGTAGTTATTACGACTTCAATTTTATTTGCAGTATATCTAGGTTTATTAGATTTACTCTTCTCTTACTTAGTACAACTCTTCTTATAAACTAAATCTTGTGATATACTTAGAGTAATGAAAAAGGGCCTCCAGTGGAGGTTTTTTGTTTGCAAAAATTTTAAGGAGAAAAAAAGATGGTCGAAACCAGTAAAAAGCAATGGTATGTATTACATACTTATTCAGGCTATGAAGATAAAGTTAAAAAAGACTTGCTTTCTCGTGCGCAGTCTTTAGGGATGCAGGACTACATTTTCCGTGTGATTGTTCCAGAAGAAGAAAAGACTGAAACTGTTCGTGGTAAAAAACAAGAAGTTGAAGAAAAAGTCTTCCCAGGTTATGTTTTAGTAGAAATGGTAATGACAGATGAAAGTTGGTTCGTCGTTAGAAATACTCCTAACGTAACTGGATTCGTTGGCTCACACGGTGGTGGATCAAAACCTTCACCTTTATACGATGAAGAAATTGAACGTATCTTGAAACAACAAGGTCAACCAGCAAAACAACCCGATGTAGACTATGAAGTAGGTCAAACTGTAACGATTACTGAAGGACCATTTAAGGGTATGTCCGGTAAGATTACTGATATTCAACCTGATAAGTTTAAGTTATCTGTTTCTATTGATATGTTTGGTCGTGAAACTAACACCGAACTTGACTATAACCAAGTCAAAGAATACGAAGCATAAATTTAATATTGTAAAAATTGAACTTTGATGTTAATATATCAGAGTATCTTTATTATTGTGGGAGGAGAAGAAGGAAAATTCTCCATTATAACCGCATCACGGAATCAAGGAGGTATTGACCGTGGCAAAAAAAGTTATTAACGTAGTTAAACTGCAAATTCCTGCTGGTGCAGCAACTCCTGCACCTCCAGTTGGTCCTGCATTGGGTCAAGCTGGAATCAACATTGTTGGTTTCACTAAGGACTTCAATGCACGTACTGCTGATCAAAAGGGTATGATTATCCCTGTTGTTATTACTGTATATGAAGATCGTTCATTCGAATTCATTACTAAGACTCCACCTGCTGCAGTTCTTTTGAAGAAGGCTGCTAAGGTTGACAAGGGTTCTGGTGAACCTAACACCAAGAAGGTTGCTAAGGTAACCAAGGACCAAGTTAAGGAAATTGCCGAAACCAAGATGAAAGATCTAAACGCTGCAGACGTTGAAGCTGCTATGCGCATGATTGAAGGTACTGCTAGAAGCATGGGCTTCGAAGTCGAAGACTAATTCTAGGAACGTCGGATCGTTAATCAAAGTTAACGAATCAAGGTGGGAGAGTTTGAGAAGACTCGTTTGACCACATTTTCAGGAGGAATAATACATGGCAAAGCATGGTAAGAAATATTTAGAAGCAGCTAAAAAAGTTGATCCAACTAAGTTATATTCAGTAAACGAAGCTATGGAGTTAGTTAAAGAAACTTCATACGCTGGTTTTGATGCAACTATTGAAGTTGCTTACAATTTATCAGTTGATCCAAAACAAGCAGATCAACAAATTCGTGGTTCTTTAGTTTTACCAAATGGTACTGGTAAGACCCAAAAGGTTGTAGTATTCGCTGAAGGTCCACAAGCAGAAGCAGCTAAGGCAGCAGGCGCTGACGAAGTTGGTTCAGATGATTTAGTAGAAAAAGTTCAAAACGGTTACTTAGACTTTGACGTTGTTGTTGCAACACCAATGATGATGGCTAAAGTTGGTCGTTTGGGACGTATCTTAGGACCTAAAGGTTTAATGCCAAACCCTAAGACTGGTACTGTTACTATGGACGTAGAAAAGGCCGTTAAGAACGTTAAGGCTGGACAAGTTGAATACCGTGTTGATAAGCAAGGTTTAATCCACGCACCAATCGGTAAGGCTTCATTTGAAACTGAAAAGTTAGCTGAAAACTTTGACGCTTTACGTGACGTAATTTTACGTGCTCGTCCAGCATCAGCTAAGGGTCAATACATTAAGAGTGTTGCAGTATCAGCAACCTTCGGCCCTGGCATCCACTTGGATCCATTAAACTTAGTTTAATTAAAAAGACTATAAATACACAGAACCTGTTACAAAGATGTAGCAGGTTCTTTTTTATAGCTTGAAAATCGAGGAATCTTTTGTTTAAATAGGTTAATGTTTTATTTTAAAATCTTAAAAAAGGATTTTGTTGATGATTAATTATATTATTAGTATTTTACCGTCACTTTTTTCTGGAGCTGTGTTAACCATTGAGATCTTTTTTTGGACCACTGTGGTTTCACTGCCATTAGGCTTATTTGTTGGCTTCGGTTTGCTTTCTAAAATGAAAATATTAAAAGGAGTGCTGAGATTTTATGTTTGGGTAATTAGAGGAACTCCTTTACTACTACAATTGATTTTTATTTTTTATGGGCTTCCTACGGTTGGAATTGTTTTTCCAAGATATGAAGCAGCCTTAATTGCTTTTATTATTAACTATGCAGCATATTTTGCAGAAATTTTTAGAGGTGGACTTCAAGCTATTCCAACAGGACAGATTGAAGCGGCTAGAGTTTTAGGTTTATCTCCTTGGCAAACTCTCTATAAAATTATTAGACCACAAGTATTTAAAATTGTTTTACCATCGATTGGTAATGAATTAATTAACCTAGTCAAGGATTCCAGTTTGGTTTACGTAATTGGATTAGGTGACTTGTTACGGGCTGGAAATGTAGCTACAGCTAGAGATGTATCGCTTGTACCTTTAGTTTTAGTTGGTGTTGTCTATTTAGCTATGACGGCTATTTTAACCTATGTTTTGAGAAAGGTAGAGAAAAGAAGCAATGTCTGGAAATAAAGTTCTTGAATTAAAAGATGTCAATAAAAGCTTCGGCTCAAAACATGTGATTAATAATTTGAGCCTCTCTTTAAATAAAGGCGAAATATTGAGTATTATCGGTCCGTCTGGAGCGGGTAAGACTACTTTGATGCGAATCATTGCCGGTCTAGAAAAAGCTGATAGCGGCCATTTTTTTCATTATGGACAAGAATTTGATCCGGCAATGCGAGAAAATCATTTAGTAGGAATGGTTTTTCAGGATTATAACTTATTTCCAAACTTAACAGTAGAACAAAATATCACGCTTGCTCCGATCATGGTTAACAAATTGGATCAAAAAAAGGCAGCAGATTTGGCAACACAAGTCATGCAGCAATTAGAGATTAGTGGACTTGCTAAAAGTTATCCTTATCAATTATCCGGTGGGCAAAAACAGCGAGTTGCTATCGCACGCGCTCTTTTAATGAAACCAGAAATCTTGTGTTATGATGAACCGACTAGTGCACTTGATCCAAGTTTAGTTAATAAAGTTAAAAAGATATTTTTTGATTTAAAGAAAAAAGGTGTCACACAAATCGTTATTACTCATGACCATGATTTTGGTAAAGCCGTTGCAGATAAAATCTTGGATGTGAAAGCTGCGGGGAATTTTGAAAAATGAAAAAAATAAAACGTAGCTGGTTCTTAATTGCTTTTATACTTGGTCTTTTTATGGTTTGTGGGTGCAGCAGACGGGCAAATAGCTGGGATACCATTAAACACAGTAAGACCTTAGTGATAGGAATCGATGATAGTTTCGTGCCGATGGATTTTCGCGAAAAAAATGGTCAGCTAGTTGGTTTTGATGTGGATTTGGCCAAGGCAGCTGCAAAGAAACTGAGTCTGAAAGCTGACTTTCAAACAATCGATTGGTCTATGAAAGAAACAGAACTGCGTAATGGGACAATCGATGTGATTTGGAATGGCTATACTCAAACCCGAGCTAGAAGTCAGAAGGTTTTATTTACAAAACCTTATTTAGAAAATGAACAAATTTTGGTAACTAAAACTCACAGCAATATCAATTCTTATAAGGGGATGAATCAGAAGATTTTAGGGGTGCAAACTGGTTCATCGGGCTATGATGATTTGATTTCTTATCCGAAAATCCTAAAAAATCGTATTAAAAGCAGTGTCTTATATGATACATACAATGAAGCTTTTATTGATCTTAAAGCTGGGCGAATTAATGGTTTATTAATTGATAGTGTTTATGCAAATTACTATCTCAGCCACAGTAAATATAAAAACGAGTTTCAGAAAATAAAATTACCTTATCCACCAGAAGAATTTGCAGTTGGTGTAAGTAAAAAAGATCCAATTTTGAGAGATAAACTGAATGATGCTTTAAAATCTCTGAAACGAGATGGCACAATTGCTAAATTAAAGCAAAAATGGTTTAAATAGTGTTTGACAATTACCTTAATTCCTGGTAAATTAGTGTACGAAGTAAATTCTACCTAAGACTCGGGTGGCATTACGCCTTAATATCCCGCCGAGGCCAGAAAAACAAAGAGTTTTACAACTCCACGTCTTTTTGGCGTGGGGTTTTTAAATTTCGGCAGATAGAATTTATCTGAGAATTAATTTTGGAGGTGAATTCATTGAGTAAAGCTGCTATTGCTGCTAAAGAAAAGCTTGTTGACAACTTCGCTGAAGAACTTAAGGAAGCTAAGGCTATCTTAGTTGTTGATTACTTAGGTTTAACTGTTGAAGAAGTTACTAACTTACGTAAAGATCTTCGTGATTCTAACGTTAAGATGAAGGTCATCAAGAATACTTACTTAAAACGTGCTGCTGAAAAAGCTGGTATCGAAGGTTTAGATGATACTTTTGTAGGTCCTACTGCTGTAGTTTACACTGCTGATGCAGAAGACATTACTGAACCAGCTCGTATTGTTTCTAAATACGAAGATAATATCGAAGCATTATCTATTAAAGGTGGTATGCTCGAAGGTAAGGTTGCCAGCCAAGACGAAATCAAGAAGCTTGCTTCTATCCCAGGTCGCGAAGGCTTACTTTCAATGCTTCTTTCTGTATTGCAAGCACCTGTTCGCAACGTGGCATATGCTGTTAAGGCTGTTGCTGATTCTAAGGACGAATAATAGTATTTCGTTTAATTTTAATAAATATATTTTTGGAGGAAACTTATAATGGCTTTAGATACTGATAAGATTATTGAAGCTTTAAAAGGTGCATCAATTCTTGAATTGAACGACTTAGTTAAAGCTATCGAAGATGAATTTGGCGTTTCAGCTGCTGCTCCAGTTGCTGCTGCAGGTGCAGGTGATGCAGGTGCTGCTAAGACTGAATTTGACGTTGAATTAACTGACGTTGGTCAAGAAAAAGTTAAGGTTATCAAGGTTGTACGTGACATCACTGGCCTTGGCCTTAAGGACTCAAAGGACCTTGTTGATGGTGCTCCTAAGAACGTTAAGGAAGGCGTTTCTGAAGACGAAGCTAACGACATCAAGGCTAAACTTGAAGAAGTTGGTGCTACTGTAACTGTTAAATAGTTATAGTTTCTAATAAAAAACCTCTAAGCAAAGCTTAGGGGTTTTTATTTATGTTCAAATAGTTGATTGACTACTTTAGCTGCGCCTAAAATAGAAGTATGAAGACAAAGAAAATTTATAAATTTATAATGGCTTTTTTAGCTGTTATGGATATTGCATTAATTGTGTTAGATTTTGCTGGTTTATTGAATATCAATCAGTCAAGGTCTAGCTGGTTTTGGCTGAACAATTTTATTTTGATTATCTTTGCAGTTGATTATTTTTATAGATTATATCGCTCTAAAGATAAAAGAGAGTTTGTCAAAACCCATATTTATGATCTCTTAGCAATTATTCCAGTCGGTTTAGTTTTTAATTGGATGCAATTAACGAAACTTGGGGATGTTGGTTTATATTTTAGATTGTTACGTTTGATTAGATTGGCCGGATTAATTGGTAAACTGCATGAATTACTCCATACTAGTGGCTTAGTGTATATCTTGTATTTTAGTATTACTTTTTTGATGCTAGGGTCTGTAGCTATTTCTATTACTGAACATGTATCGTTAGATAAAGCGTTTTGGTGGGCTATTACAACTGCTTCGACGGTTGGCTATGGGGATATTTCCAAAGAGACAATTACACCTGAGTCTTTAATCGGTAAAATGGTTACTTTAGTGATGATCTTAGTGGGTGTCGGTGTTATGGGAATGATTACAAGTTCACTGACAGCTTATCTAATGAGACGTAATGCTGGCAAAAGTACATTGAGAGATCACGATAATATTGAATTAATTTTAGTTAAATTGGATAGCCTACAAAAACAAAATGATTTATTGATGAAGCAAACTCAAAAACTACAAGAAGAGATCGATAATTTAAAACAAAATAATAAAAAATCCAGTCAGTGGAGTAAGTTCCAAAACTGGATTAAGTCAAAAAAATAAGGGCGATGTTTGTCGTCCTTATTTTTTAATATAAATGCATGTATAAACGTAGTACAATCGCAAAGATGAAGTAAACAACTGATAAGAAGATAATTACCCAGCCACAGGTAATCCAGAATCTAGCCCAGGTTTGCTTGCTGGTGTCTAATTCTTGACCAAATACTTTGCTTTTGCCCTTAACGCCAAAACCTGTCTCTTATACACATCTGACGCTGCCGACGAAGGCGTAGGTGTAGGTGGCGGGGGGGGGGGGGGGG
>NZ_CANBCP010000027.1 GCF_947367085.1 uncultured Lactobacillus sp.
ACTACTTTGCGTTCATCAACTCAAGGTCGTGGTACATTTACTATGGTATTTGATCACTACTCACCAACTCCTAAGTCTATCCAAGAAGAAATTATTAAAAAACGTGGCGGAAATGAATCTGCTGAATAATTAATTTCTATATTATAAGAAGAAAGTAACAAGTTACTTTCTTCTTTTTTTATGAAAAAATTTGAGAAATATCGTTTAAACCCTTGATATTTAAGGAAATACACAGTACAATAATAAACGTGCAATTTGGGCAGGTGGACTCTGCCTTGCACAATTTTTTATGCTTCGACGCAAAAGGTTGCGGCACACCAGGCTGCATTGCCACAGAGGTATGTCGGTAATTTTTGCCGAGCTAGTCATCTTTTAAAGAAGACGAAGGAGGTTATTAGATGGCAAGTCAACAAATTCGTATTAGATTAAAGTCTTACGAACATGGTATTCTCGATGAATCAGCTGCTAAGATTGTAGCTACTGCGCAAAGAACTGGTGCAGAAATTTCTGGTCCAGTTCCATTGCCTACTGAAAGAACTTTGTTCACTGTTTTACGTTCACCACACATGAACAAGGATTCACGTGAACAATTTGAAATTCGTACGCACAAGCGCTTAATTGACATTTTGAATCCTACTCCAAAGACAGTAGATTCATTAATGAAGCTTGATTTACCAAGCGGCGTAGATATCGAGATTAAGTTATAGTTTTAAAACACATATGGAGGTGTAATCATGACCAAAGGAATCTTAGGAAAAAAGGTCGGCATGACTCAAATCTTCACTGATAAAGGTGTTTTGGTTCCTGTAACTGTTATCGAAGCGACCCCTAACGTAGTTTTACAAGTTAAAACTAACGAATCAGACGGTTACGAAGCAGTTCAAGTAGGTTACCAAGACATGCGCGAAGTTTTGAGCAACAAGCCAGCCAAAGGTCATGCTGCAAAAGCAAAGACTTCACCTAAGCGCTTCATTCGGGAAATCCGTGATGTTGAGCTTAAGGATTACGAAGTCGGCTCAGAAATCACGGTGGACTCATTTAGTGAAGGTGACGTAGTTGACGTTACTGGAACTTCAAAGGGTCATGGTACTCAAGGTAACATTAAGCGTTGGGGCCAATCAAGAGGTCCTGAAACTCACGGTTCAAGATATCACAGAGTTCCTGGTTCAATGGGTTCTATCATTAACCGTGTACCTAAGGGTAAGAAGTTACCTGGTCACATGGGTGGCAAGACAGTCACTGTTCAAAATTTAGTAATCGAAAAAGTTGTTCCTGAAAAGAACGTACTTTTAATTAAAGGTAATGTTCCAGGAGCTAAAAACTCATTAATTATTGTTAAATCAGCTGCAAAGGCTGCTAAATAGGAAGGAGGAGTATAATGGCTAATTTACAAGTTATCGATCAAAAGGGTAAATCTGCTGGTAATGTAGATTTAAACGAAGAAATCTTCGGTATTGAACCTAACGAAAGTGTCGTTTTTGACGCAATCATTAGACAAAGAGCCGGCAAGCGCCAAGGTACTTCTGCTGTTAAAAATAGATCAGCTGTTCGTGGCGGGGGTAAGAAGCCTTGGAGACAAAAGGGTACTGGTCGTGCTCGTCAAGGTTCCATTAGAGCTCCACAATGGCGTGGCGGTGGTGTTGTATTTGGTCCTACCCCTCGTTCATACAAGATGGACATGCCACGTAAAGCACGTCGTTTAGCTATGAAGTCAGTTCTTTCACAAAAAGTTGCTGACAACGATTTAATCGTTCTTGACCAACTTACTTTAGATGCACCAAAGACTAAAGAATTGAAAGCAATTTTAGATAGTGCAAAAGCTTCAGGCAAGGTATTAGTTATTTCTGATAATGAAAATGTAAAATTATCAGGTAAGAACCTTAAGAACGTTAAGGTAATTCCTGTTGAAGGCTTAAATATTGTTGATGCGGTTAACTACGAAAAAATGTTATTAACTCAAGACGCACTTAAGAGAATTGAGGAGGTTTTGGCATAATGGATGCACGTGATATCATCTTACGGCCTGTAGTTACCGAAAAGTCAATGAACTTAATGGATGATAAGAAGTACACTTTTGATGTACTTGTATCAGCTACCAAGACTCAAGTTCGTGATGCAGTTGAAGAAATCTTTGACGTAAAAGTTAAAGGCGTAAACATCATGAATGTTCGTGGCAAAAATAAGAGAGTCGGCCGTTACACTGGTAAGACTGCTCGTCGTAGAAAAGCAATCGTTACATTAACTGAAGATTCTAATGATATTAAGATCTTCAATGATGAAAAAGAAGATAAGTAAATAGGAGGTCAGTCAATTGGCAATAATCAAATATAAGCCAACCACAAACGGCAGACGTAATATGACTTCTTCAGATTTTGCTGAAATTACCAAGAAAAAGCCTGAAAAGACTTTACTTGAATCACAAAGTCATACTGCTGGTCGTAACTCATACGGCCACATCACTGTAAGACACCGTGGTGGTGGACATAAGCAAAAATACCGTGTTATTGACTTCAAGCGTACTAAAGATGATGTAAAAGCAGTTGTTAAGGCAATCGAATACGATCCAAATAGATCTGCTAACATTGCACTTCTTCATTACACTGACGGTATCAAAGCATACATCATTGCACCTAAAGGCCTTAAGGTTGGCGACATCGTTGAATCAGGTGTTAATGCTGATATTAAGCCAGGTAATGCGTTACCATTATCTGCTATCCCAGCTGGTACTGAAGTTCACAATATCGAATTGAAACCTGGTAAAGGTGGTCAATTAGTAAGAAGTGCTGGTACTGTTGCTCAAGTTCTTGGTAATGATGGTAAATACACTTTGGTTAGATTACAAAGTGGTGAAGTTCGTCGTATCTTATCATCTTGCCGCGCTACTGTTGGTTCAGTTGGTAATGAACAACACTCATTAATTCAATTAGGTAAAGCTGGTCGTAAGCGTTGGCTTGGCAAGCGTCCACAATCACGTGGTTCTGTAATGAACCCTAACGATCACCCACATGGTGGTGGTGAAGGTAAAGCACCTGTTGGACGTCCACAACCAATGACTCCATGGGGTAAGAAGTCTCGTGGTATTAAGACTAGAAACTCTAAAGCAAGAAGTGAAAAGCTTATTATTCGTCACCGTAAGGGTAACAAATAGTTAAACAAAGGAGGTTAATTAATGAGCCGTAGTATTAAAAAAGGTCCTTTTGCTGATGCAAGCCTTTTAAAGAAAATCGAAGCCCAAGAAGGTTCCGAAAAGAAGCAAGTAATTAAAACCTGGTCCCGTCGTTCAACTATTTTCCCTTCTTTTGTTGGTTTTACAATAGCTGTTTACGATGGTAGAAAACATGTTCCAGTTTATATTACTGAAGATATGGTAGGTCACAAGTTGGGTGAATTTGTTCCAACTAGAACTTTCCATGGTCATAAGGTTGCTGATAAGGCAACAACTACCGCAGGTAAATAATAGAAAGGAGAAACATTTAAATGGCAGAACAAATCAATTCAGCTAGAGCTGAAGCAAGAACTGTTCGAATCGCTCCTAGAAAAGCCCGCTTGGTTGTAGACCTTATTCGCGGAAAGAGCGTTGCTGAAGCATTAGCTATTTTGCAATTCACTCCAAGAGCAGCTTCCCCTATCGTTGAAAAAGTTCTAAAGTCAGCAATTGCTAACGCAGAACATAACTACGATCTTGAAAGTGCAAATCTTTATGTATCAGAAGCATATGTAAACGAAGGTGCTACTTTGAAGAGATTCCGTCCACGTGCTAAAGGTATGGCTTCTCCAATCAACAAGAGAACCAGCCACGTAGTCGTTGTAGTTTCAGAAAAGAACGATTAAAGGAGGTAAATTGAATGGGTCAAAAGATTAACCCAAATGGTTTCCGTCTCGGAGTTAACCGTGATTGGGAAGCAAAGTGGTACGCAGATAAAGATTACGCTAACACTTTAAATGAAGATTTACGTATTAGAAAGTTTATCTCCGATAAGTTAGCTGACGCATCAGTATCAACTGTTGAAATTGAACGTGCCGCAAACAGAATTAATATTTCAATCCACACTGCTAAACCAGGTATGGTTATCGGTAAAGGTGGTAAAGAAGTTGAAGCTTTAAGAAAAGAACTTAACGCTTTAACTAAGAAGAATGTTCACATTAACATTGTTGAAATTAAGAAGCCTGATTTAGATGCTAAGTTAGTTGGCGAAGGTATTGCTCGTCAACTTGAAGCAAGAATTGCTTTTAGACGTGCTACTCGTCAAGCAACTCAAAGATCAATGCGTTCTGGCGCAAAAGGTATCAAAGTACAAACTGCAGGTCGTTTAAACGGTGCAGATATGGCCAGAAGAGAATGGCACACTGAAGGTAGTGTTCCACTTCATACTTTAAGAGCTGACATTGATTATGCATGGGTAGAAGCAAATACTACTTATGGTCAAATCGGAGTTAAGGTTTGGATTAACCGTGGTGAAATTTTACCACAACGCAAGAACAAGCCAACTTCTAAGAAAGCGAAGGGAGGAAACTAATAGTGTTAGTACCTAAGCGTGTAAAACACCGTCGTGAATTCCGCGGTAAAATGCGTGGTGAAGCTAAAGGCGGTAAAACCATTGCATTTGGTGAATATGGTTTAGAAGCTGTTGAATCTCACTGGATTACTAATAGACAAATCGAAGCTGCACGTATTGCCATGACTCGTTACATGAAGCGTGGTGGACGTGTTTGGATTAGAATCTTCCCACAAAAGTCCTACACTGCTAAAGGTGTTGGTGTTCGTATGGGTTCTGGTAAAGGTGCACCAGCTGGTTGGGTAGCAGTTGTTAAAAGAGGCAAGATTATGTTTGAAATCGGTGGCGTTTCAGAAGACGTTGCTCGTGAAGCATTAAGACTTGCTTCTAACAAGCTCCCAATTAAGACTAAGTTTGTAAAGAAGAGTTCGGAAGTAGGTGGCGAATCTAATGAAGGCTAAAGATATCAGAGCATTAACCACTGATCAAATGTTAGAAAAGGAAAAGCAATATAAAGAAGAACTCTTTAACTTGCGTTTCCAACAAGCAACGGGTCAATTAGAGAACACCGCTCGCTTGAGACAAGTCCGTAAGAATATTGCTAGAATTAAAACAATTCTTAGCGAAAAAGAATTAAGTAACGATTAGTATTGGAAGGGAGTAATTAACTTGAGCGAAACTAACGAAAGAAACCGTCGTCACGTATATCAAGGTCGCGTTGTTTCTGACAAGATGGATAAGACTATCACTGTAGTTGTTGATACTTACAAGAACCACCCTGTTTACAAGAAGCGTATTAAGTATTCTAAGAAATACTACGCTCATGATGAAAACAACGAAGCTAAAATTGGCGATACTGTTCGTATCATGGAAACCCGTCCATTATCACATGCGAAGCGTTACCGTTTAACTAAGATCGTTAAGAAGTCTGTTTAATATTACGGATTTTTTTGAGGGGAGGATATACTAGTGATCCAACACGAAAGCCGTTTAAAGGTTGCTGACAACTCCGGTGCAAGAGAACTTCTAGTTATCAAAATTTTAGGTGGTTCTAAGCGTAAGACCGGTAATATTGGTGATATTATCGTTGCTACTGTTAAACAAGCAACACCAGGTGGCGTTGTCAAAAAAGGTGACGTCGTAAAGGCAGTTATTGTTAGAACAAAATCAGGTGCACGTCGTGAAGATGGTTCATACATTAAGTTCGACGAAAATGCAGCAGTTATTATTAACGCTGATAAGAGTCCTCGTGGAACTCGTATTTTTGGGCCAGTTGCTCGTGAACTGCGTGAGAACGATTTTATGAAGATCGTTTCTCTTGCTCCTGAAGTATTATAAAAATTTAGGGAGGTGCACTGATGTTTGTTAAAACAGGTGACAAAGTAAAGGTTATTGCCGGTAAAGATAAGGGCAAGGAAGGCACTGTTCTTTCAGTCAACGCCAAAACTAACCGTGTCGTTGTCAAGGGTGTCAACAAAATCAAGAAGCACGAAAAACCTTCACAAACTAACGCTAATGGTGGCGTAGTTGAAAAAGAAGGTTCAATCCATGCTTCTAATGTAAAAGTTATTGAAAAAGCAAGTAAAAAAGAAGATAAGAAATAGGAGGGAGGACTCAAATGGCAAATAGTTTAGCTGAAAAATATTCAAAAGAAATTGCTCCAGCTTTAAATGAAAAGTTTAATTACAATTCTGTAATGCAAATTCCTAAGATCGAAAAGATCGTTTTAAATATGGGTGTTGGTGATGCTGTTTCTAACGCTAAGAATTTAGACGAAGCAGTTGAAGAACTTACACTTATCTCTGGTCAAAAGCCTTTGATTACTAAAGCTAAGAAATCTATCGCAAACTTCCGTCTTCGTGAAGGTATGTCTATTGGTGCTAAGGTTACTCTTAGAGGCGATAGAATGTATGATTTCTTAGATAAATTAATCAACGTTTCACTTCCTCGAGTTCGTGATTTCCGTGGTGTTAGTTCAAGATCATTTGATGGTCGTGGAAACTACACTTTAGGTATCAGAGAACAATTGATTTTCCCTGAAATTGATTATGATAAAGTAAACCGCGTAAGAGGTTTGGACGTTGTTATTGTAACTACTGCCAATACTGATGAAGAAGCTCGTGAACTTCTTGCAGATTTTGGTATGCCTTTTGCTAAATAATTTGGAGGACATTAATGGCTAAAACATCACAAATCGTCAGAAATCATCGTCCTGCTAAGTTCTCATCTCGTGAATACACTCGTTGTGAAAGATGTGGTCGTCCACACTCTGTTTACCGCAAGTTTAAGTTATGCCGTATTTGCTTAAAAGACTTAGCACACAAGGGTCAAATCCCTGGTCTTAAAAAGGCAAGTTGGTAAAATACGGTAAGGAGGCAAATTAAATGGTCATGACTGATCCGATTGCAGATTACTTAACTAGAATCAGAAATGCTAACATGGCAAGACATGATTCAGTTGAAATTCCTGCATCATCAATGAAAAAATCACTTAGTGAGATCTTAAAACAAGAAGGTTTTATTCGTGATTACCAAGTTGAAGAAGATAACAAACAAGGTATCATTAAAATCTTTTTGAAGTATGGACCAAACAATGAACGTGTAATTTCAGGCTTAAAGCGTATTTCTAAACCAGGTTTGAGAAATTACGTAAGTGCCGAAAACTTACCAAAGGTTCTTAACGGTCTTGGCATCGCAATCATTTCTACTTCTGCTGGTGTAATTACTGATAAAGAAGCTAGAGAAAAGAATGTCGGTGGCGAAGTTATTGCCTATGTTTGGTAATTTTGACAGAAAGGAGAACAATAAATGAGCCGAATTGGTTTAAAGGTCATCGAAGTTCCTGATACAGTCACTGTTACCAAAAATGGTGATGATATTACTGTAAAGGGACCAAAAGGTGAACTTACAAGATATTTTGATCCACGTATTACCTTCGAACAAAAAGATGGTGAAATTCATTTTTCACGTTCTAGTGAAGCAGACAAAGCTCTTCATGGTACTGAAAGAGCTAACTTAGCTTCAATGATCGAAGGTGTAACCGATGGTTATGTTAAGAAATTAACTTTAATCGGTGTTGGTTACCGTGCAGTAGCTCAAGGAAAGAAATTAACTTTAAATGTTGGTTACTCACATCCTGTAGAATTTGAAGCTCCAGAAGGTATCACTGTAAAAACTCCTTCTGCTACTTCAATTGAAGTTGAAGGAATTTCGAAGCAAGTTGTAGGTCAATTTGCAGCAGAAATTCGTGATGTCCGTCCACCAGAACCTTACAAGGGCAAAGGTATTCGTTATGAAGATGAATACGTTCGTCGTAAGGAAGGTAAGACTGGTAAATAATAAATAGAATATTTTTGAGGTGAAATTGTGATTTCTAAACCAGATAAAAACAAATTACGCTTAAAGCGTCATAAACGTATTCGTGGTAAGATTTCTGGTACTGCTGAGCGCCCACGCTTAAGTATTTTCCGTTCTAATAAAAACATCTACGCTCAATTAATTGATGATGTAGAGGGTGTAACGCTTGCAAGTGCCTCAACAAATGATAAATCTATTTCAGCAGAAGGTTCTAAGATGGAACAAGCTGCTGCAGTAGGTAAGGCTTTAGCTGAAGCTGCAACTAAAAAGAATATTAAGAGTGTTGTATTTGATAGAAGTGGTTACTTATACCACGGACGTGTACAAGCTCTTGCAGATGCAGCCCGTGAAAACGGATTAGAATTCTAGGAAAGGAGAATTAACTAATGGCAAACCGCAACGATTCTCGTAGAGATTCTCGCAAAGATCGTAAAAAGGACGATATCGAAGATCAATTAGTCGCAATTAACCGGATCACCAAGGTTGTTAAAGGTGGCCGTCGCATGAGATTTGCAGCAGTTGTTATTGTCGGCGACAGAAAAGGTCATGTAGGCTTTGGTACTGGTAAAGCTCAAGAAGTCCCAGAAGCTATCCGCAAAGCAGTTGAAGCTGGTAAGAAGAGAATGATTAAAGTTCCAACTGTTGGAACTACCATTCCTCATGAAGTTACTGGTCACTATGGTTCTGGTAACATTATGTTGAAGCCAGCTGAAGCTGGTTCTGGGGTTGCAGCTGGTGGTGCTGTACGTATCATTATGGATTTAGCAGGTATCTCAGATGTTACTTCTAAATCATTAGGATCAAACACTCCTATTAATGTTATCCGTGCTACTATGGACGGTTTGAAGAAATTGAAGACTCGCGAAGATGTTTTGAAACTTCGTGAATCAGCAAAAAGCTTAGAAGATTAAGGAGATTATATAAATGACTAATTTAAAAGTTACCTTAATTAAAAGCGTCGCTCACCGTCTACCAAAGCAAAGAAAGATTGTTAAAGCTCTCGGCCTTGGTAAGATTAATAGCACTGTTGTTCTTCCTGACAACGCTGCAACTCGTGGCGCTTTATTGAAGATTGCACACTTAATTTCTGTTGAAGAAGTCAAGGATTAAAAGGATACAAGGAGGTGCCAATAAATGAAGCTTAATGAATTAAAGCCTGCTGCAGGTTCTCGTCGCAATAGAAAACGTGTTGGACGTGGTACTTCAAGTGGTTACGGAAAAACCGCTGGACGTGGTCAAAAGGGTCAATTAGCTCGTACTGGTGGTAAGACTCGTTTAGGTTTTGAAGGTGGACAAATGCCTTTGTTCAGAAGAATGCCTAAACGTGGTTTTAACAACGTTAACCGTAAAGAATATGCAGTTGTAAACGTAGAAGACTTGAATAGATTCGAAGACGGCAGTGAAGTTACTGTTGAAACTTTGAAAAACGCAGGTTTAGTTAAGAAAGAACTTTCAGGAGTAAAATTGTTAGCTAACGGCGAGTTGAAGTCTAAATTAACTGTTAAAGTTAACAAGGCTTCTGAAGCTGCTAAAAAGGCAGTTGAAGCTGCTGGTGGAACTATTGAGGTGATTTAATGTTCTCAACCTTGAAGAACGCCTTTAAGGATAAAGAAATAAGAAATAAAATATTTTTTACTCTATTTATCCTTCTGCTTTATCGCATAGGCGCTAATATTACTGTTCCTGGTGTTAATGCAAAAGCAATAACTAAAGTAGCTCAAACTGGTTTGGTTCCAATGTTAGATACTGTTAGTGGTGGTGGATTAGACAATTATTCTATCTTTTCACTAGGTGTTTCACCTTATATCACTGCTCAAATTGTTATTCAATTGTTACAGATGGACATTGTTCCTAAATTAGTTGAATGGGGTAAGCAAGGTGAAGTTGGTCGTCGAAAGACAAACCAAGTCACAAGATACTTAGCTTTAGTAGTTGCATTTGTTCAAAGTATTGGTATCACGCTTGGGTTTAATGTTTTGACACAAATGGGGTTAGTTAAAAGCCAAACCCCCCAAACTTATGTTGAAATTGCAATCATTATGACGGCTGGTACTATGCTGTTAACTTGGCTTGGTGATGAAATTACTGATAAAGGATTAGGTAATGGAGTATCTGTGTTAATTTTTGCAGGTATTATTGCTAGACTACCAAATGGTCTTTATCAATTATATAAAGATTTCATTACTAACAATAATGCTAGCGACCGTTGGCAAGGTATATTGTTCTTCATTGGGATCATTATTGCCATATTAGTGGTAACTCAGTTTGTTACATGGTTTCAACAAGCTGATCTCCGAGTTCCAATTCAATATACTCGTAGAGCAGTAACAAGTGGCTCCGAAAGTTTCCTACCACTTAAAGTGAACGTATCTGGAGTTATTCCAGTTATCTTTGCCAGTTCTTTCATTATTACTCCAGCAACCATTTTAATGGCTTTTCAAAGAACGCATGGAGATGAACAATGGTTTAAGATCTGCAGTGAAATATTTAGTTTACAAACTACACCAGGTTCATTAATTTATACATTTTTAATTATTTTGTTTACTTTCTTTTATGCTTTTGTTCAAGTTAATCCAGAAAAATTGGCTGAGAACTTGCAAAAGCAAGGTGCTTATATTCCTAGCGTTTGGCCAGGTAAAGATACACAGCAATATGTATCAAAGATATTAATTAGATTATCAACTGTAGGGGCCGTATTTTTAGGATTAGTTGCATTACTTCCTCAATTGGCAACAAATATTTGGGGATTACCAAGTTCTATTGGACTTGGCGGTACAAGTTTATTAATTGTTATCGGTGTTGTCCTTGAATTAGCTCGTCAGGTTGACGGACTTCTTATGAAACGTGAATATGTTGGTTTTATTAGATAGGAATAGAAATGATTAATTTAATACTTTTAGGCTTACCTGGTGCAGGTAAAGGTACTGTTTCAGAACGCATTGTTGATAAATATAAAATTGCACATATCTCTACCGGAGATATGTTTAGAGAAGCAATGGCTAAACAAACCCCAGTCGGTTTAGAAGCTAAGAGCTACATTGATAAAGGTAATTTAGTACCGGACGAAGTAACTGCAAAATTAGTTGAAGAAAGGCTTAAACAATCTGATACAGATAAAGGTTACATTTTAGATGGATTTCCAAGAACGACGGTTCAAGCGGAATTATTAGATGGTATTACCAAACGTTTAAATAAACCTTTAACTAATGTGATTGCAATCGATGTTGATGAAGACGTATTGATCAAGCGTCTATCAGCAAGATATATCTGTAAAGATTGTGGAGCAACTTACAATAAAATCTCTAATCCAACTAAAGTTGAAGGTACATGTGATCGTTGTGGAGGTCATAATTTCTTCCAACGTGAAGATGACAAACCTGAAGTTGTTAAGAATAGATTAGAAGTCAACAAAAAAATGAATACCCCACTTCGTGATTATTATGAAAAGAAAGGTATTCTTTCAGTTGTGAATGGAGAACAAACTCCTGAACAAGTTTTTGCTGATGTCGACAAGATTTTGAGTAAAGACTAATTTAAGAATTGTATTTTTATCAGTCCGTGTTATAATTCCTAAGTGTGACTTATTTCTCATTGGAGGAACTATTTTGGCAAAAGAAGATGTCATTGAAGTAGAAGGTAAAGTAGTAGATACTTTACCTAATGCTATGTTTAAAGTTGAATTAGAAAATGGAGCAACTATTTTAGCACATGTTTCCGGTAAGATTAGAATGCACTACATTCGTATTTTGCCTGGAGATAGAGTTACTGTAGAATTGTCTCCTTATGATTTAACTAAGGGTAGGATTACGTATCGTTTTATTAAGTAATTACGGAGGCAAAGATGAAAGTTAGACCATCTGTTAAACCAATGTGTGAACATTGTAAAATCATCAAAAGACATGGTCGTGTTATGGTAATTTGCTCTGCAAACCCTAAGCACAAACAACGTCAAGGTTAATTTAATTAGTTAAAAATAGGAGGTGCAATTAATGGCACGTATTGCTGGTGTTGACTTACCAAGAGATAAGAGAGTTGTTGTAGCTTTAACTTACATTTATGGTATTGGTGAACCAACTGCAAAAAAGATCTGTAAAGATGCTGGTGTTTCAGAAGACGTACGTACTAACGACTTAACTCCAGAAGATCAAGAAAAGCTTCGTAGTGAAGTTGATAAGTATCGTGTTGAAGGTGACTTACGTCGTGAAGTTAGCCTTAACATTAAGCGTTTAGTTGAAATCGGTTCATACCGTGGTATGCGTCACCGTCGTGGCTTACCCGTTCGTGGACAAAATACCAAAAATAATGCAAGAACTCGTAAGGGTTCAAAGAAAAAGTAAAATAGGAGGTTAAGTTAATGGCTGCAAAGAAAACAGCACGTAAACGCCGTGTAAAGAAGCATGTCGAAAGCGGCGTTGCTCACATTCATTCAACGTTCAATAATACCTTAGTCATGATTACTGACGTACAAGGTAATGCAGTTGCATGGTCATCCGCTGGTGCTTTGGGTTTTAAAGGTAGTCGTAAGTCTACTCCATTTGCTGCCCAAATGTCAGCAGAAGCTGCCGCAAAAGCTGCAATGGATCAAGGCATGAAGCATGTTGAAGTTTCAGTAAAGGGCCCAGGTGCAGGTCGTGAAGCTGCTATTAGAGCTCTTCAAGCAACTGGTCTTGAAATTACTGCTATTCGAGACGTTACTCCAGTACCGCACAACGGTTCCAGACCACCAAAACGTCGTCGTGTCTAGTTTATTCCTGCATGCAGGACATTACGTTTTGAAAGGGGCCCAGTAATGATTGAATTTGAAAAACCAAATGTTACCGTTGTTGACCAAGAAGAATCTTACGGTAAGTTTGTTGTTGAACCACTGGAACGCGGTTTTGGGACTACTTTAGGTAACTCACTCCGTCGAGTTTTATTAACTTCTATTCCCGGAACAGCACTTTCTTACATTCAAATTGATGGTGTGTTACACGAATTTTCTACAGTTCCTGGCGTTAGAGAAGACGTCACTAAAATCATTCTTAATTTGAAGAAACTAGAATTAAAGTCACTCTCAGATGAAGAAAAGATCGCAGAAATTGATGTAACAGGTCCAGCTGTAGTTACTGCTGCAGATTTGAAGGTTGATTCCGATGTTGAAGTCTTAAATCCTGATCAATATATTTGTACTATTGCTGATGGTGGTCATTTGCATATGAACGTTGCGATTAAAAATGGTCGCGGATATGTTCCAGCAAGTGAAAATAAGACTGATGAGATGCCAATTGGGGTAATTCCAGTCGACTCACTCTTTTCACCTATTAAGAAAGTAAACTATCAAGTTGAAAGTACTCGTGTAGGTAAGAGAGACGATTATGATAAATTAACTTTGGAAATTTGGACCAACAGTTCAATCACACCTAATGATGCCCTTAGTTTCGCTGCAAAAATCCTTGAAGAACACTTTAAGGTATTTATGTCTACTGATATGGGTGCTCAGTTTGACGATGTTATGGTAGAAAAAGAAGACAACAAGAACGAAAAGAAACTTGAGATGACTATAGAGGAGTTAGATCTTTCTGTTCGTTCATACAACTGCTTGAAGAGAGCAGGTATTAATACCGTACAAGAATTAACTGATAAATCCGAAGCAGATATGATGCGTGTACGTAATTTGGGACGTAAATCATTAGAAGAAGTAAAGAATAAACTTGCAGAACTTGGTCTTTCACTTCGTCAAGAAGATTAAGTTATACAACATAAGGAGGGAAAATAATGGCATACCGTAAATTAGGTCGTGACAGTGCTCATAGAAAAGCTATGCTTAGAGAATTGACTACCCAATTAATCATGAATGAACGTATTGTTACTACTGAAACTCGTGGTAAAGAAGTACGTAAGACTACTGAAAAAATGATTACTCTTGGTAAGCGTGGTGACTTAAGCGCAAGAAGAAAAGCTGCTGCTTTTGTTCGTAACGAAATTGCTGATATCCATGAAGAAAAAGATGCAGTCGTTGTAAAGTCTGCTTTACAAAAATTGTTCAGCGATATTGCACCTCGTTACAAAGACCGTAATGGTGGTTACACTAGAATGTACAAGATGGCAAATCCTCGTAAAGGTGATGCTGCACCAATGGTTATTATTGAATTAGTATAATTAAACTAGTTTAAATTATTGAATTTATAAATCTTTCACGAAAGCGAGAATAAGCGCGATGATGGTGGCTTTTGCCTAGTCTAGCTTAGATGTTTTATACATCCCTCTTCGTGGATGATTTTTTTTTTGCACTTTTTTTAGTACAATATTTATAAATATTGAAAGAAGCCTTGCGATGACAAAACAAATTATTGAAGTAGAGAATTTAAGTTATAAATATAAAGATGCAACAGATTTAGCGTTAAAAAATATCTCTTTTAAGGTGCAAGAAAATCAATGGTTGTCAATAATTGGGCATAACGGGAGCGGTAAGTCAACTCTATCGAGACTTCTCAACGGGTTATTAGTTCCCGAAGAAAATCCAGATACCAAAATAGTTATTGATGGCCTAGAACTAAATTCAGAAAACCTATGGAAAATTAGAGACAAAATAGGGATAGTTTTTCAAAATCCAGATAACCAATTCGTTGGGACTAATGTTCAAGACGATGTAGCTTTCGGATTAGAGAATAGAAATGTCCCACGTAGTGAGATGATAAAGCGAGTTGATGCGGCATTAAGTGCTGTTGGAATGCAAAGTTATAAAAATGCTGAACCGCAAATGTTATCTGGAGGACAAAAGCAGCGAGTTGCGATAGCGGGGATTATTGCTATTGAACCTAAAATAATTATTTTAGATGAATCGACGAGTATGTTAGATCCTGAGGGACGTAATAGTATATTAAAATTAATTCGAAAATTACAACAGCAAAAAGGAATGACGGTAATATCTATTACCCATAATATCGAAGAAACCTTGCATTCTGATGATATTTTGGTTTTAGATAGTGGTAAGAAAGTTGCTCAGGGTAAGCCTGAAAAGATATTTTCTAACATGGAAATGATAAAAAAGGCAGGCTTAGGCTTACCTTTTATTTATGAACTTAAGCAAGAACTTAGTAAAAATGGCGTGGAAATACCCTCTGATGTTTCCACTGAAGAAAAGATGGTGGAGTATCTGTGTCAATTGAATTCAAAAATGTAAATTATATATACAATCAAGGTACGCCATTTGAGTATCAAGGGTTAAAAGATATTAGCTTCAATCTAACAGATGGTAATTTTATTGCAATTATTGGTCATACAGGAAGCGGTAAGTCCACATTGTTGCAACACTTTGATGCTCTGCTAAAGCCAACTTCTGGTGAAATTAAGTTAGCTGGATTTGATATAACTAGCAAAACTACAAATAAAAACTTAAAATCTTTGAGAAAAAAAGTTGGTATTGTCTTTCAGTTTCCTGAGAATCAATTATTTGCTGAAACTATTTTAAAAGATGCGATGTTTGGACCTTTAAATTTCGGCATGGATGCTGATTTAGCCGAAAAAAATGCAAAGAAATGGCTAAAAAGATTGGGTATTAAAGAAGAACTCTATGAACAATCACCATTTGATTTATCAGGCGGTCAAATGCGGCGAGTAGCTATTGCCGGAGTTTTAGCTTATGAGCCAGAAATCTTATGTCTAGATGAACCTGCTGCTGGATTAGACCCAGTAGGACGAAAAGAAATCATGTCTATTTTTAAAGAGTATCAGAAAAACGGACATACAGTTATTTTGATAACTCATGAAATGGATGATGTGGCCCAATATGCTGATGATGTGCTGGTTTTACAGCAAGCAAAATTGATCAAGCATACTACTGTTGCTGACTTGTTTGAGAATCCTGAATGGTTAGCAGAGCATTATTTAAACCAACCACATGCGGCTCGATTTGCTCAAACGCTCAAGCAAAATGGTTTTAAGTTAAAACAAACTCCATTAACCATCGAGCAGTTAGCCAAAAGTATCAGTAAGAAAATGAGGGAATATAATGAGTAAAATTATAATTGGTCGCTATATTCCAGGTAATTCCATAATTTATAAAATGGATCCACGAGGTAAGATTATTGCGGCATTTTTCTTTATCGCATTAATTTTTCTTGCGAATAATTGGATTACATATTCATTGATCACGTTATTCACTTTTGCTGCGGTATTTGCTACTAAATTAAAAATAAAAACTTTTTGGCAAGGTGTCCGACCACTGATTTGGCTAATTTTATTTACCTCAGTTTTACAGTTGTTTTTTACAACAGGGGGTAAAGTCTATTGGCACTGGGGGATTTTAAATATTAGTCATTATGGAATTGAAAACTCAATATATATTTTCATTAGATTTGTAATGATTATCTTAATGTCGACAGTATTGACTTTAACAACAACACCTTTAGAAATATCGGAAGGTATGGAATGGATTTTGACACCATTAAAGTATTTAAAGGTTCCGATTGGTCAAATAGCCCTTGTGATGTCGATTGCCTTAAGATTCGTACCAACTTTAATGGATGAAACGGTTAAAATTATGAATGCTCAAAGAGCACGTGGTGCCGATTTTAATGATGGCGGATTAGTAAAAAGAGCCAAAGCTATTATTCCAATCTTAGTTCCTTTATTTATTAATTCGTTGACAATTGCTATCGATTTAGCTGTTGCAATGGAATCTAGAGGCTATCGAGAAGGCGAAAAAAGGAGCCGCTACCGCGTTTTAAAGTGGAGTCAGTATGATTGGATTAATTTTGCCTTTTTTGCCCTATTAACCGTGCTTTTATTAATATTTAGAAATCATTAGGAATATACTTTAAAATGACAAGATATAAGATGACAATGGCCTATGACGGTCATTTATTTCATGGATTTCAAATACAACCTAAACAAAGAACTGTTCAAGGTGAAATCGAAAAAGCTTTACAAAAGATGACTAAAGGACAGCGTGTCGTCGTTCATGGATCAGGAAGAACCGATGCAGGGGTGCATGCAAAAGGTCAAGTAATTCACTTTGATTATCCTGGAAAACAAATTCCAGCAAAAAATATGATGTTAGCACTGAATTCTTTGATGCCGCGTGATATTTTGTTTTTTGAAAGTGAAATTGTGGACGAGAATTTTCACGTTCAGTATTCAACAAAAGGTAAGTGGTATCGTTACGTAGTAGATCAGCATCATTTCACAGATCCATTTAAGAGATTTTATACAGGCCACTATCCTTATCCAGTTGATATTGAGAAGATCAAATTAGCAGCCCAAGATTTGTTAGGCGAACATGATTTTACAAGCTTTGCTGCTAGCGGAGGGCAAATAATCGATAAAGTTCGGACTATTTATTATGTGAATGTAACGACTAGACCTGAAGAAAAAGAAATAGTTTTTGACTTTATCGGCAATGGCTTTTTATACAATATGGTTCGGATCATGGTGGGAGCCTTACTTGAGATAGGTAATAACAAGCGACCAGTGCACGATTTGCAAAGAGTCATTAGAGCCAAGAACCGTCAGCAAGTCCGGACAACGGCTCCAGCAAGTGGATTGTATTTGTATCATGTTTTTTATGATGAAGTTCCTGAAAAATATAGGTTAGATAAGAAAAAACATTGACATTTGGGCAAAAACGACGTAAATTAATATACGTATGTTTGTCCACGATAGGCCCCGGAAACTTATTGTTTGTCAAACACAAGAAAACGGAGGAATTCAAATTGCGTACTACCCCATTAGCAAAAACTAGTGATATTAAGCGTAAGTGGTATGTTATCGATGCAACTGATGTTGCACTTGGTAGATTATCAACTGCTGTAGCATCAATTTTAAGAGGTAAGAATAAGCCTCAATACACACCAAATGTAGATACTGGTGACAACGTTATCGTTGTTAACGCCGGTAAATTGAAGTTGACTGGTAAAAAGGCAACTGATAAGATTTACTACCACCACTCAGACTACCGTGGTGGTTTAAGAGCTACTCCAGCAGGTGAATTATTAGCTGAGAACCCAGTAAGATTGGTTGAATTGTCTGTTAAGGGCATGTTACCAAAGAATACTCTTGGTCACCAGGAATTCATGAAGTTACATGTTTATGCTGGTGAAGATCACGAACATGCAGCACAAAAGCCTGAAAAGTTAGACATTAACGAATTAATCTAGGAGGTTTTAATCAATGGCACAACAAGCAGCTTATGCTGGAACTGGTCGCCGCAAGGATTCTGTTGCGCGCGTACGTTTAGTACCAGGTAACGGTCAAATTACTGTTAACAAAGAAGATGTTACTAAGTACATTCCTTATCCAAACTTAGTACAAGACTTAAAGCAACCATTAGCATTAACTGAAACTGAAGGTCAATACGACGTAGTAGTTAACGTTAACGGTGGTGGTTTCTCAGGTCAAGCTGGTGCAATTCGTTTAGGTATTGCACGTGCTTTACTTGAAGTAGATCCCGATTTCCGTGGTCCATTGAAGAAGGCAGGTTTCTTAACTCGTGACCCAAGAATGAAGGAAAGAAAGAAGCCAGGTTTGAAGAAAGCCCGCAAAGCTTCACAATTCTCAAAGCGTTAATATTTACCACCAAAAATGTTGGTATGTCAACGTTTTGCTTGACTTGGATGGTCAAAGCTGGTCAAAGTATTATAGACTATCCAACAGGTTTAAAGCATTCGCGTCTTGCGAGTGCTTTTTTTTCTGGCATTAATTCCAGATAATATTTTTCAGTAGTTAGGATTGAATCATGTCCTAAACGAAATCCATATTTATTGAACAATAAAATATCAGAATGTATTGTTAAAAATCTTAAATTTTCTTCACAATGTGAATTAGTATGGGGAAAAGATAGTGAGTATGATTATCTTATGAGGAAGGTATTTGAAACAGGAGTTACATATTTGTAGCAAAGTCCAGTGCAGATTGATCTTGTTCATAATTGCCTATTACCTTTTGCAAAAATTTTTGCTAAATATGAGAATTCGATTGAACCTGAAAAACCAGATAATTCAACTGTGTTTAATTCACTTATGTCAGCTATAGAAAATATTTACTATTATATTTCAGATGAGATAAAAAAACGCATCAAGAATTCTTTTTTGATAAAGGACAAAAAAATTAGATAATAGATTAGAGAAATATGTTGTTGAGGAAATTGCCAAAGTATTAAAAAATATGTTAGTGATAGTTATAATAATGGCTTAGAAATAATTAATATGTTTTCTTCGATTATTAAATATGAAACTGATGATCGTAGGAAATCTTTAGTTAATGGTCAATGGTATGCGCATCAACCAGTAACTAATTCAGATAGACTATAGTCTGAAATGAGAGAAAAAGTTATAGAAGTAGGGAAAACTTATATTAGCACTTTAATAGAAGAACAGTTTGAGATAGATCCATTCTTTTATGACAACATGCAAGCTGAAATTGACTTAAATAAAGTTTTAAGTAGAGATGAATAAAAGAAGTTGATAATTAGCGGATAGCTTAAAGTATTTAGCAAAGGAATAATATAATATCTGCATATAATTGCGGTGACGAACATGTATAGCAGAAAGGTTAAGACCATGGATTACAAACAATTTAACGTAGGTGTTATTTTTAGCTTGCTTATTAATGGGCTATAATATAAAATTATTAAAAACATTTTAGAAAGGGCCTTTATATTAATGAGAAAGAATAAGCTTAAATGTTTAGCTGCCATTTTAGTTGCAGTATTAGGATTGAGTGTTGCTACTCCAACATCTCAAGTTTTTGCGGATAGTGAGGAAAAAGTAGAGAACCCAGAATATAATAATTTGTCAGTATCAAGTTCTACAGATAAAGATGCGAATACTAATACATTAGTAATTTCACAAAATAATCAAGGCACTGTTTTACCAGCAAGCGCGTATGGTGAATCTAAAATTGCACCAGCTTTGGCAGGTGTATATTTTATACCTGGATTTGGAGAAGTTGCGTTGACAGCCACAGGTATTGTAATTGCAGGAGGCGTTGTCTATGGTGTGGGTAGTAGCATCTATAATTTAGTTCAAAGAGCTATAAAGAATGGAACAGCAAAAAAGAAGTCAGGTACTGCTGGTGAAATAAAAAAAGCAAAAGATCAAATTCCAAGTAGATTAAAGAAAAGTAATGGAAATGTAAATACTGATCTTTTTGTAAATAAACAGGGTAAACGAAGAGGCAATAATAGATACTATAAAGATTGGCATATTTCAAAAGATACTTCTGGTCATAAAGGTAGTGAGTGGAAATTGTATAAAGGTAAAAATAGAATTGCGAGCCTAGCAGGAGATGGTCGAGTTGTTGGAAAGTAAATTGAATAATATTTTAGATCTGGCGGATGAAAATGAATCTAAGATAGAATATTTGGACTTCTTTCCTAAGACCTTTCAAGCTGATAATGATAAATTTGATGAATTTGAAACTTTTATGCAGGAAGAATATTATGATGAATATTCGAAGAAAATGGCATGGATAATTCTAGGATTAGTCAGCTATTATCAATCTGAAATTTACTTAGAAGATGTGGATTATGAGGATTCTACGCTTAATAATTTAAGACATAAAAACTTGCTAGACTATTTAGAATACAGTGAAATAAGCAAGATTATCCGACGCTTTTGCCAGAATGAAGAAACTGGCCTAAAAATTGCATTAATAGCTGAAAATAATTTAGCTTTGGTTTTATATGAAGGTGGGATGAGATTGAGCTTTTACGATTTAACAGATGATCAAAAAGAAGTAGCTAGCAATTTAGTGATATCTCAAGGCTTTTATTTTAAAGAAGCAAAATAGCTTTTTGTTTGTGTGAAGATTTTGTCTGTAAGCATTCTATTGATATATCAATAAAAAACTCCATCCACACAAGGATGAAGTTAAGTAAGATAATCGACCTAAAATGGTCATAATTGGTCACAATCTTTTCCATATTTATGTATTTTATTACAGTTTTATCCAATATAATTAATATTTTTGATTAATTGTTTGGAACTAAATAGATAGAACTTCACAAAAATGGAAAATTGTTCTAGTTTTACTAATCCTAAGTTCTCAAAACGTTAATCTGTGGATTACGTTTATATTTCAAAAGTATCCCAATCAGGGATGCTTTTTTGTTTTGCAAATTTAAATCCGAAATAGATTGAATATTTTAAAATTTAGTAATATTATTAAACACATCTTAATAATTAGGGAGCAAGCTAATGGATACCAAAGGTATTTTTAATACAAATAAGATAAGATTTGTTTATATTTGTGTGTTATTAGTTTTAGAAACAGTAACTGCAACAAGTGTCACATATCTGATGACACCAGCCTTTAATTATATTAAAAAGAATAATTTAAACTTATTTTTAATATTTATCGTCTTATCTGCTAGTTTGCAATTTGTAAGTACAGTTTTAGATGCGATCGTAAATATATTGTATGTTCATCAAGTTCAGGACTACATTCATCAAATAAGAAACAATATTACTAGGTATTTATTTGTGAGCGCAGATCAAAAAGTTTCAGAAATTCAAAATAATTTAAATTCAAATATTCAAGAATTATCTTCTAAATATTCTACACCGCTGTTAACGCTTTTTCATAGAATATTAGCTATTACATTTTCTATTGGAGTCTTATTTACATTTAATTGGAGCTTGGTGGCTTTAACCTTACTGCTTGCATTTATTGGTCTTTATCTGCCAAAATTATTCGAAAAAATGACGTCGTCTGCAACTTTTAAAGTTACGAAAGAAAATGAACAACTTCTTGATACTATAGAAAAATGGGCCCAAGGACTTGATGAATTAAGACGGTATGCAAGTTTTGGTAGTTATGAAGGTGCTATCAAAAAATCCACTTCTAATTTAAAGGCTGCTACCCTTCGTGATTGCTTTTGGGGTAATTTAGCAACTGCAATAACATCTATAGTATCTTTGCTAGGCATAATTTTATTACTTGTTCTTTCAATTTATTTATACGCAACCGGAAAGATTGTCTTTGGGGCAGTTATTACTTCGGGAATTTTTGCTAATCAAATCATGAATGCTGTAACGTACATTGCTGAAAGTCTCAATCAAATTAAGTCTTCTAAAAAGTTACGCCAAGAAATGGAGAATTTACAGCACCCTGTAATTTTTCCGAATAAGAATGATTCAGATGAGAAAATTGCACAAATTGAAGTTAACAATCTTCATGTGTCCTATGAAAATGGTCAAAGTATTGTCTATCCACATATTTTGATTAATAAGGGTGAAAAAGTATTGTTGACTGGAGATAGTGGTACAGGAAAATCAACTTTGTTTAAAGTGTTACTGGGGCAATTAAAACCAGAAAGGGGCAATGTGGAATATAGGGATACAGCGGGCATATCTTTTATTCCTAATTCAGAAGAGATTGGCTATATTTCACAAGATAATACTCTTTTTCCTGATACGATTAAAAGCAATATCACAATGTTTGATTCAAAATTAAATAAGGAAGTTGAAGCAGCAGTTGAAAAAGTTCAATTAGCAGCAGATATCAAAAAAATGCCCAATGGTTTAATGACTCAGGTGGATTTAGACAAAGGAAACTTATCTGGTGGTCAAAAACAAAAGGTGGTTTTGGCAAGAGCCAATATTCATAATAGTAATCTTTTATTAATTGATGAAGCAACGAGTGCCGTTGATAGTGCAACTACTGAAGCAATCATAAAAGAATTACTTAAATCCAAACAAACGATTATTATGATTGCCCATAATTTTTCACAAGATATGATCGATATGTTTGATCGAGAAATTCATTTAAAAAAAGAGGTGGATTAAATGTCTTTTCGAGGATTTATCAATACGAATAAAATACGCTTCTTTTTTATTACTCTGCTGTCTATTTTGTCAGGTGTAAGTGGAATTATAGCTGGCTATATTCAGATGTATTGGATAACTTACATTAAAGAAAAGTTGTGGTGGGAGGTAGGAATTACGACTGCGCTGATGGCAATGTGTTGGTTCTTTGCTCAGTCGGTGATTTATTTTGTTCAATACTTGAATAATATTCAGGAAGAAGAATATTTCAAAAAAGTCCGTGATCAGATAGCTAAACATTATTTTAAAGATAGAAAATTTCACAAGGTAGCAGATTTTCAAAATAGAATGACTAATGATTTTGAAATCATAAAAAATAATTTTTTTGAATGGTACGTGATTGTTCCTTTTTATGGTTCGATGCTAGTGGCATCCTTA
>NZ_CANBCP010000028.1 GCF_947367085.1 uncultured Lactobacillus sp.
ACATAGAAAAATCCCACCTCCGTGAATAATTGAATACTTTATGTATTTCAATCGTCCACTTTAGTGGGATTGTATCAAAGCAGCCATCGAGCTGCTTTTTCTAATGGGATATTATACCTGCTTTACATATACATGCAATGCAGGTATAATTTAGGTACTAATAAATTAGGAGCAATGTTAGCCATGATACAAACCTTCGCTGATAAAGAAGCTGAAAAAATATATCATCAGAAATTTTCAAAAAAATTGCCCCAAAGCATTCAAAAAATAGCCCTTAGAAAATTCGTGATGATGGATGCTGCAAATGATATCAATGATTTGAGAATTCCGCCGGCTAATCATTTAGAAAAATTAGAGGGAGATCGAAAGGGCCAATATAGTATTACTATTAATAATCAATATAGAATCTGTTTTACTGTACAGATGCCTAATTATTTCTTTAATGTAGAGATTGTTGATTATCATTAATATTTGGAGGGAATAATTATGTTTAAGAGTACGCTACCTACACCAAAAATAAGTGAAGTTTTAAAAGAAGAATTTATGAATCCGTTAGACTTATCTGCTTATGCCGTTGCAAAAGCTATTGATGTTCCAACGTCTAGAATCCAAGATATTCTTCACGATAAGCGTAAAATTACTGTTGATACATCCGTTAGATTAGGAAAATTATTCGGTGTATCACCAAAATATTTTCTAAATATTCAAAATGATATAGATTTAAGAGATGCGGAACAAAAAAATGCAGCTGAATATGCTCAAATTCATCAAATAACTTTTGCCTAAATATTCAAAAAGCAGCCATCGAGCTGCTTTTTCTATGCGCTCTAAAATAAAGGTATAATATATTAGAAAAATAGTGAGAGTGGAGAGATAAATATGATTTTGATTTCATGGAATATTGATTCTTTAAATGCGGCCTTAACTAGTGACTCTAACCGTGCCCAAGAAACGCGTCAGGTTTTAACTACCATTAAAGAAAAGAATCCAGATGTGATCGCAATTCAAGAAACTAAGCTGCGTTCAACTGGTCCAACCAAAAAACACCAAGAAAAATTAGCTGAGCTTTTCCCAGACTATACCTATGTTTGGCGCTCATCTGACGAGCCTGCACGTAAAGGATACGCTGGCACCATGTTTTTATATAAAAATAAGTATCAACCAAAAGTTACGTATCCTAAAATTGATGCACCTGAGCCAATGGATGATGAAGGGCGCATTATCACTTTAGAGTTTGACAACTTCTTTGTTAGCCAAGTTTATACGCCTAATTCTGGTAATGAATTGCGCAGACTTGAGGATCGTCAAGTCTGGGATGAAAAGTATCGTTTATACTTACAAAAATTAGACAAAGAAAAGCCAGTGATTGCTAGTGGCGACTACAATGTAGCCCACACTCCAATTGACTTAAAGCACCCACAAAATAACCACCACAATGCGGGCTTTACTGATGAAGAAAGACGCGACTTTAGCGCACTTTTAGATGGAGGCTTTACCGATACTTTCAGAAAAGTCCACGGCAATGTCGAAGGAGTATATTCGTGGTGGGCTCAAAGAGTACGCACTAGTAAGCAAAACAATTCAGGCTGGAGAATTGATTATTATATTGTTTCTGACCGAATTGCGGACAAGGTTAAAGAGTCTAAAATGATTGATACTGGCGATCGTAAGGATCATTGTCCTTTGATGTTAGAAATTGATTTATAAGAGAGTACAAGAATGAAAAATAGAAAAAGGGATTGGCTAGCTATTTTGCCAATTTTAGTTTTGATGTTAGTTTTGACGGGATGCCAAAATAAAGCAAAAAGTAAAGCTTCGAACCCCAAAATCACCTCAACGCCGACACTCTTTTTCCATGGTGGAGGAAGTTCATATCGCGCTGAAGAGCACATGGTCCAAGCGGCTGAAAAAGCAGGTGTGACTCACAGCGTGATTCGAGCTGATGTAGCAGCTGACGGAAAAGTTACTTTACATGGCAGCTGGGCTAATGGCGCTAAGAACCCAATTTGTGAAGTGAACTATCAAAATAATCGTGAAGTCAATTATCAAAAGCATGGTCAATATGCGACTAATGTAGTCAAAGCTTTGCAGAAAAAATATGGTATTAAGAAAATTAACATGGTAGGGCATTCCTTAGGTAATATCTCCATTATTTATTACATGCTTCAAAACGGTGAAAATAAACAAATGCCACAACTGCAAAAGCAAGTTGATATTGCTGGTCACTTTGCAGGTCTGAATTTTGGACACTTTCCTGCAAGTATCCGTCAGCCGGCAAATTTAAAACTCGATAAAGATGGTAAGCCTAACCACATGAATGCCACTTATAAGACGATGACGACAGCACGCTATATTTATCCTAAAAATCAGGTGGAAGTTTTAAATATTGTTGGAAATCTTGGACATCACACTGATGGGACTGTTCCTAATGCTTCTTCTTTATCTTTAAAATATCTACTAAAGGATCGCGCTAAGTCTTATCGGACGGTTATCATTACAGGTAAAAAAGCGGGACACTCAGCCTTGCATGAAAATCCACAAGTGGATAAACTTATAATTAAGTTTTTGTGGAATAAATAGCTGTGGATAACTGAAAAAAGCAAGTTATTTTAACTTATCCACAAAGCACTTCTTTCACTTGAAAGGGTGCTTTTTTATTGCAAAGGAAGAACTAGATGGATAATTTACTGCAAAATTCAATTTTAAATGGCTTATATGATGATCAAGTTCCCGCTCAACAAGAGCTCACGCCGCAACTATTAACCAATAATAAGATAGATAATCTTTGGTTTGAATTACGTAGATCTTTGGAAAGCTGTCGCAGCTTTACTTGGAGTGTAGCTTTTATTAGTCCGGATATTTTGACCCCATTTAAATTGGTCATGCAAGACTTAGCAAGAAAACAAATAAAAGGTACTTTAATTACAGGTGCTTATTTGGGCTTTAACGATCCTAAAGTGTTTGATGAACTTGCCAAAATTCCTAATCTCGAAGTGAGGATTAGTAAACAAGAAGGATTTCATGCTAAGGGTTATTATTTTGATCAGGGAGATCACCAAGAAATCATTATCGGTAGTGCCAACTTCACACGCTCGGCGTTGCTTGTTAATTCTGAATTAGCGCTCAAAGTTGCTAGCAGCCAAAACGCTAACTTAACTAAGCAGCTTAAAGCCCAATTAAACTCAGCTCTCACAAATAGCTTTGAATTAAATAAGACGTGGCTTGACGAATATCGTGCTAATTGGGTGAAGCCAAGGACTAATGCCTCTTTTATTAAAGCAAGTAAAAAAGTAATTCACCCTAATCAAATGCAAAAAGCTGCCCTAAAGCAGCTGGAGGCTTTGGTTAAAAATAAGCAAAAACGTGGTCTCGTTGTTTCAGCAACTGGGACTGGGAAGACTTATTTGGGTGCATTTGCAGTTAAAGAGTATAAACCGAAGCGCTTTTTGTATATTGTGCACCGCCAGCAAATTGCCAAGAAGTCGATGGCTAGTTTTAAACATGTGATCGGCGCAAAAGATGATGAGTTTGGGATGCTGACAGGCAAAAAGCAAGATCTAGATAAGAAGTATCTTTTTGCGACAGTCCAAACTTTGAGTCAAAAGCAGAATTTGGAAAAATTTGAACCCGATGCTTTTGATTACATTTTGATTGATGAAGCACACCGCGCAGCTGCTCCGTCTTATCAAAAGGTGCTCAATTATTTTAAGCCGGAGTTTTGGTTAGGAATGACTGCAACTCCTGAACGCATGGATAAGCAGGATGTGTATCGAATTTTTGACTATAATTTAGCCTATGAAATTCGCCTCAAAGCTGCCTTACAGGAAAACATGCTCACTCCCTTTCACTATATTAGTGTACAAGACTATGAAAAAGATGGTGAAAGTATTGACGAAACAAGTGATCTGCGTTTTTTAACAGATGAAAAAAGAGTAGCTTATATCTTAAAAGAGCTGGATTATTATGGCTACTGCGGCAAGCAAGCTCGCGGATTAGTTTTTTGTAGCAGACGCCAAGAAGCGCAAACTTTAGCGAAAATGTTTTCTCAAAAAGGGCATCTAGCTAAGGCATTGACTAATGACGATAGCGAAACTAAACGTCAAAAAGTCGTGCAAGAGCTTGAAGAAGGGAAAATTGAATATATTTTTACAGTTGATCTATTTAATGAAGGCATTGATATCCCTTCTCTTAACCAAATTGTGATGCTGCGTAATACCCAATCGAGTATTGTTTTTATTCAGCAATTAGGGCGCGGGCTGCGTAAGTATCCGGGTAAAGACTTTACGACAGTGATTGATTTTATCGGTAATTACAAAAATAACTATTTGATTCCACTAGCTCTCAATCACGATACGACGCGCTTGCGCGAGCAGGCAATTCGCGAAGTAAAAATTCCGCAACTACTAGGTGTTTCAACAATTAACTTTTCACAAGTTGCTAGTGAGAAAATTTTAAACTCGCTTGAAAAAATTAAACTTGATAGTATGATTCAGCTGCGTGAATCTTACCAAGAATTGAAGCAAAAATTAGGACGTGTTCCACTCTTGATAGACTTTTTGCACTATGGTTCAACTAGTCCAGAGGTCTTTATCAATAATTCTAGCTTCAAAAATTATGGTGATTTTTTACTCAAGATGGGCGAAGAGGTCGAATTAACAAGCTACGCACACCAAGTTTTAACTTTTTTGACAAAAGAATTAGCACTGGGCAAGCGTGTGCATGAATTGATCCTCTTAAAAAGTCTGGCTGTGAAAAAGCCTGTTAGTCAAGACGAGTACGTGAAGCTTTTGCAAAAACAAGGCGCCTATATAAATGATGAAGTAATTGAATCAGTCGAAAACTTTTTGAATCTAGATTTCTTTAATGTGAAAACAGGAAAGACGACTAAAAAAGCTCAATATGGCGATCAGAGCTTGATCGAAAAGAACTTGTTTGGGTATGAGTTAAGCTCTAATTTAAGTCAGCTACTAACTAATGAACAATTTAAAAGGTTATTTTTTGATTGCATTGATGTGGGATTAGAATTAAGCAAGAATTACGATCAAAAAGAGCTATTTACGCTTTATCAGCGCTATGATCGAAAAGATGTCTGTCACTTGCTTAACTGGAAGTTAGATGTCAGTGCCCCAATGTACGGCTATCGCGTAGATGAGCAGACACCGATTTTTATTACCTATCATAATGAAGATTTGCAAAAACGCAGCAGTGTCTATAATAACCAGCTTCAAGATGGGCGAGTGATGCGCTGGTATACGAGAAGTCCGCGGCGACTGGATTCACCTGAGGTCAAGAAGTTATTAAGTCCAGAGATGCCAATTTTTGTTTTTGTCAAAAGAAGTGACAGCGATGGCAAGGGCTTTTATTATTTAGGGCAAGCAAAAATAGATCGCTCTAGTGTTAAGCAGGAAAAAGTTGGTCTTAAGGGTAAAGATGCGGTCGGGATGGATCTTGTTTTAAAGCATGAATTAACGCACCAGATGCGCGATATTTTATTCATTGAATAAGAATAGAGAGGATATTAAACCCAAATATCCTCTTTTTTAATAACAAAATTTTCTTTTACTGGCGATCAATAAGCTTAAAGTGAATAGAAAAGCATCGATTTGACTCAAGAAATTCAAATTATTTTTGATATCACTATTTTAAAAATAGTGATGAATATTAATTTGGCAGGAATAAATCTTAGTAGATATAATTAAATAACTTCTTACCCTCTACTATTGATAAAGAAACAGATGTTATGATAATTATATAAAGATTATTAACTTATCGATTTAAGCACTAGACATAGATAAGAAAGAGTTAATGAAGATGTTTGATAAAAAGTTGGATCGATTTTCGATCAGAAAATTAAGTGTCGGTGCGGCTTCAGTCTTAATTGGAATTAGTTTTTTAAATTTAAATACTAACCAGCAAGTTCAGGCAGCTGAAAATAGTGATGATTCAATTAAGAAGGTTACTAAAAAAGAAGAGGCTCCTGCTAAAGAGGAAACCTTAAAAGTTGAACCGAGCTTAAATTCTGATGCTAAGGTAAAGCTGCAAGCAGCCCAACAAACTTTAAAAACTCAGCCAGCTGATCAAAAAGCTGAAACTAAAAAGTTTGAGGCTCCTGATGCAGTCTACAAAGTTCACATTGATACTTGGGATGATTTAAATAATAAGCCGATCAGCTACAGCCGTGGTGATCGCATAGATGGCGATTTTTCTGGTAAAACTGGGACTGTTATCGGTAATTTGTTGCAACCAATTGCTGGTTATAAGTTAGTTAATCCTCAAGATGTAACGAACAATTTTAAATTAGGCAAAGATGGCAATTATCAAATTGATGGCAAAGATGTAAATCTTACCTTACATTATGTGCCACTAGCTGACATTAAACTTGAATATATCGATGAAGATACTAATAAAGTCTTGGCTTCATTTATTATGCTGAATAGCTCTTCAACTGTTGCAAGTCCTCAATACCTAGCTGGTGATAAGACAGCACCTGATGCTTCCAAGTATGAGGGGCATGCTATTGATATTCCGGGCTATAAGCTAGATACAAATGCTACAGTCGAAGGTAAAGTAAGCGGACAAGTTCAAGAAAAAGGTAATCCTAACTATGTCGTGGTTACTTTTAAATATAAAAAAGTTACGGCTAATGCGGATATGGAATTACCTGATGAAAACAAAGATGTCGGCGCTAAAATTAATGGTGGTTGGCAGACTTTGCCAGGGATGTTCACAACAAAGGGCGTCAGCGGAATTACCTATGAACATGATAATGGCGATGTAGAAAAAAAGAGTGCTGATTTAATTAATAAGTACCTCAATCAAGGCTTTAGCTATTTAGGTACTAACGGCAAGGTCTACAACAAGGATTACTACAATATTTATTCTACCGGGACCTCTATTCACTTAGTTCCAAATAAAAATGTCACGGTTAACTATGTTGATAAAAATGGTAAAAAACTAGCCGCTAGTGAAACTATTTCATTCAATAAAGACAACCCAAACCAAGCAAATAATGGGGTGGATCCCAAGAATTATTGGTATGCCAAAGGTAATTGGAATGCCAAGGCCAAAGAGATCGACGGCTATCACTTAGTTGAGACCAAAGGCGCAACTTCAGGTAAGTTTACTGCTTATAATTACGTCGTGAATTTTGTTTATGATAAAAACGACGATGTCGTTAAAACAGAAAGCAAAACCTTGATTCGGACAATCCACTATGTTTATGAAGATGGAAAACCAGCCGCCAAAGATGTGGTTCAACCAGTTACTGTGACTAGGACTAAGACGACAACTTTTGATGGTAAAGTTAGTTATAGCGACTGGAGCAGCGGTGATTATGATGAAGTAAAGAGTCCTGAAATTAAAGGTTACACTCCAGATAGAAAATTAGTTTCACGTGAAACGGCCACTAAAGATGAGAACGTCACAGTTACTTATAAAAAGAATGCCGCAAAAGTTGAAACTGAGACTAAGACAGTAACACGGACGATTCATTACGTTTATGCCGATGGCAAAAAAGCTAGCGATGACAAAACGCAAATAGTTACTTTGACCAGAACAAAGACAACTGATCCAGTGACTGATAAGATTTCTTACAGTGATTGGAGTAAGGGTACTTATGAAAAAGTAGTTAGCCCCGAAATTTCCGGTTACACAGCTGATAAATCAGAAATTGAAGCAATCCCTGCAACTAGGGATGAAGTTGAGACTGTTACTTATAGTGCAGTGCCTCCTCAACCTCAGCCAATTCCTGATCCGGATCCAATTCCTCAGCCGCAACCTGAACCTACACCAACGAATCCAGTTGAACCTAATACACCTCACACTCCAGACCAACCAGATATTCCAGCTCCTCATGGACAAGACGTTCCAACTAAGCCAGAGCCTGAAGTAACAGAAACGGTAAAGCCGCATGCTACTCAGCTAACTTATGGAACTGCAATTCGTTTTGTTTCAACTAAAGATGCAAAACAAGAACCTGTTCAAACTGTTGCTCCTCACGCAAGTGAGTTGCCAAAAACTGGTAGTCAGGATGATTCAGCCGCTGCTTTAGCAGGATTGGCACTGATTGGATTAAGTGGTCTAACAGGGTATACAATCTCGAAAAGACGTAGAGGTTAATAATTAAATAGTAAGTATAAATGAAAAATTCCAGCTCTAAGCGAGTTGGATTTTTTTGATTCGTTTTTAAATGTAAAACCAAAATTTTCTATATTTTTTAGCTTAAATACACTTTATAACTCTTTTTAAATAACAAATAATAGTTTTAATGATTGATAGGTTGAATAAAAGTGATGCTGTGTCACTAATTACAAAATAATATATTAATTTTTTAAACAACTAAGCCTGATATATCAGTAATGCTAATTCGAAAATGACAAAAAAGAGTTAAATAACATAACAGAATATTGTATTAAAAATAACGAATGTTATTATAAATATGTACAGAAAATTAATAGAAATATAAATAAAGAATCCAATTAGCACCCAGGATTATTTTAGAAAGAGTATGTATTATGTTTAACCACAAGCAAGTTCAACGTTTTTCAATTCGTAAATTAACTGTCGGAGCTGCCTCCGTCTTAATCGGAATCGGCTTTTTAAGTGTTGATAATAACAAAGCACAAGCTGCTGAAAATACTAATACTGACAGCGATGTAACTAATAAAGCAGATGATGGTTCTGCTCAAGAAATTGCTAAGCAAAAGCAAGTTGAACAACAACAATTAAAAGTTCAAGAAGCTAATCAAACAACTGAAGGCAGTAACACTTCAGATTCTAAAATTCAACAACTTCAAGTTGCAAAAGATGATAAAACAACTGAAGCTGCTAAAAAAGATGAAGTTAAGCAAACTGTAAAAGTTAATATTGTTGGTATTGATGATTCAACTGGACAAAGCCTTTATGGTAGTAAGCAAGGCGACTTTAAACCAGGTGAAAAAATTACAATTTATACTAGCTGGGCTGGTTATAAGTTAATGAATCCAGAAGCTTTGAGTGGTCTTACAAGCTCAAATGCGGCCTTTTCCCATGTAGATATAACAGTGCCAGAACATGATGTTGACATCACTCTTCACTTTGCACCTTTAGCACCAACAAAAGTTGAATACGTTGATACTGAAGGTAATTTATTAACTACTTTTACTGATCCTTCTAACCACTCAACTTCTCAAAGTATCTATCATGAAGAAAATGGAATTGAAAATTCTAAAGTTATGGCTCGAGCAATTAATATTCCGGGCTATGAATTGGTATCTGATCCAGTAGTTGAAAAAGAAATCACTCAAACCTCAACTAAAGATAATCCAAATACCATGGTTATTAAATTTGTCTATAAAAAGATTGCTGATACTGCTCAAGAAGGTCTGCCAGATGGTGGTGGTTCTGGAATCAGTGGTAAAGGAACTGACTATGGTATCAACTGGGCAAAAATTGAAGATGGTGTAAATATTGATTTAACTAAAGATACCTATGCTCAAAATAATTTTGAAGAGATCATTAAAAATATGAATGATCGTTATACTAAACAAGGCTTTAGTTTCATTGGTGTAATCAATAACCACAAAGATTCTGACAAAACTAATCGCTTGGAAACAATGGTTCATGTTCAGTTCTTACAAAACAAACCAGTAACAGTTAATTATGTTGATGAAGAAGGCAATAAATTAGCTGATTCAGTAACAATTGCTTATAACAAAAATAACCCTGATCAAGCAAATGATGGTCTAAATGCAGCAAAGAACTGGTATCCAGAAGGCCAATGGAAGAGTGAACAAAAAGATATTAACGGTTATGTTTTAAAGAAAGTTTTAGGTGCAACTGAAGGTAAATTTACTACTTTTGGTTATACTGTAACTTATGTTTACTCTAATGAAGCTCAAGGAACTATTACTTACATCGATGACACAGCTAAGACGACTTTAGCTACTGATCCACTTAAGGGTCAAATTGGTGCAGTTATCGACTACAAGAGTGCTAATAAGATTGCTGATTACGAAAACAAAGGCTACAAGTTAATTTCTACTAACTACCAAGATGGCAAAGAAAAGTTCCAAGAAAAAGGCAACAACTTTGAAATTCACCTAGTACACGACCTAGTTCCAGTAGATCCAGAACATCCACATACTCCAGGCGATAAGATTAATCCTAATGACCCAGATCCAGAAGGTCCAAAGTATCCAGAAGGCACTGACAAAGCTAACTTGACCCATGTTGTAAGTCGCGTAGTTAACTACGTTGATGAAAATGGTAAATCAATTGCCGGAAGTGTTACAGAAACAGCAACCATGACAGGTGCAGGCGTGCTTGATAAAGTAACCGGTGAATGGACTACTCCATTAACTTGGGCAGACGGCAGCTTCAAAGAAGTTAATACTCCAAAAGTAGAGGGCTACCACGTAACTGGCGTCACTACAGATGGCAAGATTTTCTACAACGTCGATAAGACTAACGGTAATGTTTCATCAACTGTGGTCACTCATGAAGATGGCAATACTGTTGTTAACGTTCACTTTACTAAAGATGCAGTTGCTGCAAATGGTAAGGTTACCTACATTGATGACACAACTAAGACCACTTTAAAGACGGATGAATTCAAGGGTAATGTCGGCGACCCTATCGACTACAAGACTGCAGGCTCAATTACTGATTACGGAAACAAGGGCTACAAGTTAGTTTCTAACAACTTTAAAGATGGTAATGAAACCTTCACTAAAGACGGTAATAACTTTGAAGTACACTTTGTTCATGATCTAGTTCCAGTAACTCCAGAAAACCCTGGCAAGCCTGGTCAACCAATTAATCCTAATAATCCAACCAGTCCAAAGTATCCAGATAAGACAACCACTACTGACTTAACTAAGACCATTACTCGCACAGTTAACTATGTTGACGAAAATGGTAAGTCAATTTCTAATAAGGTTACTCAAACTGTTACTCTTACTGGTAAAGGAGTCTTAGATAAAGTAACCGGTGAATGGACTACTCCACTTACTTGGAATGATGGTAGCTTTGACAAAGTAGCTACTCCAAGTATCGATGGTTATCATGTAGATAAAGTCACTACAGAAGGCAAGGTCTTTTATAGCGTAGATAAAGATGGCAACGTTTCTGAAACTAAGGTTAACAATACTAATGGTGACACTAATGTGACTGTTCACTTTACTAAGAATCAAGTTCCAGTGACTCCAGATAAGCCAGTTAACCCAAGTCCAGAACCTCAACCACAGCCACAACCAACTCCTGATCCAGAACCAGTAACTCCAACTGAACCAGATATTCCAGCACCTCATGGCGAAGATGTTCCAACTAAGCCAGAAGGCAATGAAGAACAACCTCAAGAACCTGAAACAGTTATGCCACATGAGCAAGATGTTCCAGATGCTCCTGAAGTAGAAACTAGTCAAGTTGCTGATCCAGTTTCAGTTCAAAACGAAAGCGCACCTGTGCAAGCAGAACAAGAAACAAGTTCAGAAAATGAATTACCACAAACTGGGAGCCAAAATGATTCTGCCGCTGCCATTGCAGGTTTAGCATTAATCGGATTGACCGGGGTGATGACATTAGCAGGTACAAGAAGAAAAAGGAATTAGTTAGTAATATAATATAGTAAATATTAAGTTTATAGGGTATATACAATAAAAGAGCACTCGCGTGAGTGCTCTTTTGTTATCTTAAAATATTTAATTTTCAATTACTTATAATACATCCAAAATATCCTTGCTGATTTGGTCTGGATTTAAGTGGTTGCGCTTGTAAATTGAAGCAACTGATTCTAAGTCAGTGTATTCGCGCTTTTCACCAAAGTTCATAACCTTCATGTCAGAAGGACCATAGAAGCTAGCAACCTTTTCACCAAAGCCACCTGCTAAGCTGTTGTCTTCAAGCGTAACTACAAGTTCGTGGTCGCGCTTTAAGTCATCTAATGCTTCTTTATCTAAATGAGCAGCTGATTTTGGATTGATTAAGCTGGCATCGATGTCGCTGTTTTTAAGCTCCTCGCGGACTTTTTCACCTAGTTGGTAAAAGTCACCTAATCCGATAATTGCAACGCGCTTGCCACGTTTAATGTCGTATTTGATAGTCGAATAATCTTCGTCGACCACTTTACCTTCAGGAACTGCGTTAACTGGAGACTTAATTGCAATGGGATGCCTTCTTTGCTTAACTGCCCAATTGAACATGGACTTCATTTCATTCAAAGTTGTTGGTGCTAAGTACTCCCAGTTAGGCCAGTTGGCAATCATTGTGTTGTCAAAAATACCTAAGTGAGTCTTAGAACCACCTGAAATTCCGCCACCAGCGACAACCATCACAACTGGTAAGTCGTTAGCTGCAACGTCGTGTGATAATTGGTCATAAGCACGTTGTAAGAAAGTGGAATTTTCAAGCAAAACAGGAATGATCCCTTCTTTGACTGCACCTGCAGCAAAAGCAACAGATTCTTGTTCCGCAATTCCGACGTCTTTGTAGTTTTCTGGATACTTGTTTTTAATTTCATCAAGACCAAAGACCCCAGGAATAGCAGCGTTGATTGCTAAGATCTTTTCATTGTTTTTAATGTGAGTTTCTAATAGGTCAATCACAGTAGTCGTGACGTTTGGCGTCTTAGCAGCAGGCACTGTGGTCTTGTCAGTCTTTAAGTCAAATGGCAATACCCAGTGGTGGGCTTCTTCATTATCGATAGCAGGTTGGTAGCCTTTACCCTTTAAAGTGTTGATGTGCAAAACAATAGGGTGGTCAATATCTTTAACTGCTTTGAAAGCTGCAATCATATCTTCTAAATTATTGCCGTCGGCTACATATTTGTAGTCAAATCCCATAGCAGTAAATGGGTTGTCAGGACTTTGACCGTTAGAGTCGCGCAATTTCTTAAGAGCAGTAACGACACCTCCGACGTTTTCATCAATGGACATTTGGTTATCGTTAACTACGATGATTAAATTGCCTTTTTCAATAGCAGCGTTGTTAAAACCTTCAAATGCTAAGCCGCCAGTCAATGATCCATCTCCAATTAAGGCTGTGATGTTTTCATGGCCGCCTAACATGTCACGTGCTTTTGCCATACCAGTAGCTAAGGCTACTGAAGTTGAAGTGTGGCCGACTGCAAAATAATCATATGGACTTTCTTCAGGATTAGAATAAGGGGTTACGTCTTCATAGCGATCGGGATCAAGCCAGCCGTAAGCACGCCCGGTTAACATCTTGTGTGGGTAAGTTTGGTGAGAAACGTCCCAGACAATCTTATCTTTAGGTGCATCAAAAACATAATGATAAGCAATGGTTGCTTCCACGATTCCGAGGTCTGGACCTAAGTGTCCACCTTCGACAGAGTCTTTTTCAAGAATTAAAGTTCTAATTTCTTGAGCTAATTGGTTCATTTGAGCAAGATCTAAGTTTTTAAGGTCTTGAGGATTAGAAATCTTATTTAATATATAATCTGGATGTTGGTTCATATTAACCACCTTTTCTATTAAAACTTACTTCTTAATTGTAAGTCATTTTTAAAAATAAATACAATGTTTCCTGGTTATAAAACTGAATACTGAAAAAGTATAGCAACAATATTTCCCGGGAAATTTTGTTAAGGAAGTGCAAAGATAATAGCTTTTTGAGAGAAAATGTCTTATTTTGTTTATATGAAAAAATTTAGATTGTTAATTTTAATCCTCTTTACAGCGCTTTTGACAGCTTGCGTAGGACCTAAAACCAAACCAGAAGCCTCAATTAGTTCGATGCGACCCCATGAAAAGTTTGCCTATCAGATCAATTCTACGCCGACTCTGTTTTTTCACGGGATGCTGAGCAACTATCATAGTGAGCAGCACATGGTGAATGCGGCACTAAGTTCTGCTAGTTCAAATTCAGTAATCCGTGCTGATGTTAACGCAGATGGTAAAGTTAAGTTGATTGGACAACTTGCACAAAATGCCAAAAATCCGCTTATCATGGTTAACTACATTAATAATATCCAATTAGATTATGAAAAAGCTGGGCGTTATAGTGAGAATGTCGTTTTAGCTTTGAAGCAAAAATATCATTTTAAGCAGGTTAATTTTGTGGGTCATTCCCTGGGAAATATTTCGATGATGTATTACCTACTTGCTCAAAATAAGAACAAGGATTTACTACCAGTAAATAAGATGGTGACGATTGCGGGACCATTTGATGGAGTAAAATATTCAAATATCCCAGATAACCTTCATCAGCCAGCAAACTTGCAAGTTATTAACGGCAAACCCAATAAGATGAACTCTAGCTATCGGCAATTAACCAAAATTAATCCAGCAAATGTTCAGCATCTACAAGTTTTAAATGTAGTGGGCAATACAGGAAATTCAAGTGATGGAGTAGTTACTACACAATCTGCTTTATCATTGGGATATTTGATGAGAAATGCACAAAGCTATCAGGTATTGCAGCTAACAGGAAGAATGGCAGAACATGGTCGGTTGACTTTTAATCGAGTAGTTGAACGACGCATGATCAATTTTTTATGGGATTAGGCAGTTATTTCTTCACATAAAAAGCATAATTTGTCTGTATACTAAAGCTTATAAGCGAGATAGATTCTATGAAAGGGAGAATAATTTATGACTTTTCATTCTTTAACAGATACATATAAATTAAATAATGGTGTAGATATTCCAATTATTGGCTTTGGTACTTGGCAAGCTCCTGACGGTGCAATTGCAGAAAGCTCAGTATTAACCGCTCTTAATGCAGGCTATCGTCATATCGATACTGCAGCTGCTTACGGTAATGAAAAAAGTGTCGGACGAGCTATCAAAAAAAGCGGAATTGACCGCCATGAATTATTTATTACTACTAAGCTAAATAATCCTGATCATGGTTATCGTCTAACTAAACAAGCTATTGATAAGAGCTTGAAAGAATTGGATTTAGACTATATTGATCTTTACTTAATTCATTGGCCAAATCCGATTATGGCTCGCGACAGTTGGGCTGAGTTAAATGCACAAAGCTGGCGCGCAATGGAAGAGGCAGTTAGAGCAGGTAAGATTCGTGCTATTGGAGTGTCTAATTTTAGAAAGCATCATTTAGAGCAGCTTTTAAAAACTGCCGAAATCACACCAGCAATTAATCAAAATTATTTAAATCCAAGTGATTTACAACTGGATGTGACTCAATACTGTGATGACTTAGGAATCTTCAATGAAGCCTATAGTCCACTAGGAACGGGAGGCTTGCTTTCTAATCCAATGGTAACTGGTGTGGCAAAGAATCATAAGAAAACGCCAGCTCAAGTTTTGATTCGCTGGTCATTGCAGCACGGATTTATTCCGCTTCCCAAGTCAGTTCATGCTGATTATATTGCTTCAAATGCTCAAGTGTTTGATTTTAATTTGAACGATGAAGAAATGAAGAATTTAGACGAACTTCATGGTTCAACTGGAATTGCACTTGATCCAGATAAGACTGATTTTTAAATAAAAAAATAAAGGTTAAGCATGCGCTTAGCCTTTTTTGTTGTGATTAGTTAGCCAGTAATACCAAGCCCACTGAAATTCAGCAATCATTAACGCTGCCGCAATCACTACAACAGCAATTAGAGCACGTGATAAATCCTCACCTAGCTCACTTGTGTCAAAATTATAATTTCCTAATTTAAAACTGCCCCAAGTTAATAATATTAGCCAATAAAGATTGGCACTCCACCATAATTTCATCTATAAAACGCTTTCATTTAATATACAAACTTAGTATAGCACTCTTTTGCAAAAGTTGTCATATATAGCGAACTAGAGATGGTTTATTTATATAGATGATGGCGTATAATTTAGCTAGTATGCTTTATTAGTGAGAAAGAAGACAGATATGGAAAAAGCCTGGCAGAATTTTAAACAAAATGTTCCTTTAAGGCGGTTGGTCGTATTAGCATTATTGATTTTCATCCTTTATGAAGCTAGATCAATGATGAATACGATTTTACTGACATTTATTTTTACTTACTTAATCGTTCACTTAGTTCGATTAGTAAAAAAACACATTCCTAAAATACCATCACAAATTACAGTAGCAGTTACTTATCTGCTATTAATTGGACTGATTTATTTTGGTATTACGATTTATATGCCAGTTTTGATCAAGCAGTCTATTAAGGTTGTTGACTCAGTGATTAAGTTCTACCAGTCTAATGATATGGACGGGGTAATGCGCTATGTAAACCACTATGTAAGTAAAGGTGAGATCACAACTCAAGTCAAAAAAGGGATGGGGATTGCAATTCACGCTCTGACTGGGTTTGGTTCTGTAACCGTAGCCTTTTTCATGTCGCTAATTTTGAGCTTCTTTTACACGATTGAATTAAAGCAAATGCATGAGTTTTCGCAATCATTTTTGAAAACGGGATACTTAAGCTGGCTGTTTGAAGATATTCATTATTTTGGTAAAAAATTCGTTAATACCTTCGGTGTCGTCTTAGAAGCACAGTTTTTCATTGCTATTTGTAACACGGTTTTGACGATGATTTGTTTGGTAGTAATGAAAATGCCGCAGATTATTGCTTTGGGGTTGATGGTCTTTATCTTGAGTTTAATTCCAGTGGCCGGAGTAATTATCTCGCTGATTCCGCTAAGTATTGTTGCTTATACGGTTGGTGGTATCCAAGATGTAATTTATATCTTTATCATCATTATGGTGATTCATGCAATTGAAGCTTATATCTTGAATCCCAAATTTATGTCGAGCAAAACAGAGCTACCAATTTTTTACACTTTTGTCGTCTTGCTGATAGGTGAGCATTTCTGGGGAATCTGGGGCTTGATTGTTGGAGTGCCAATCTTTACATTCTTGCTTGATATTTTAGATATTAAGCCTTTGAAGAAGAAACCGATTGATTTGAAGAAACTAAAAATTAAACATAAAAATTAAAGAGGGCGTAAAAACGTCCTCTTTTTAAAAGTGGATAATGAAGTTGTGGGGATGTAATATCCAATACGAGATTGAGATTAAGACTAATATTTTGAGAAATGGTTGTAATGAATTTTTACCCCACATTATTTATTACACGAAAAGGTGCTCATTTTGTTTACGAGTTTAAAAAACTTATATTTTTTAAGATAGCAGCTTAAAATAAAGCTAAGAGAGTTTTATTAAAAGAGGGATGTATTATGGCTTATCAATACGAATTTTGGACTGAAACTGCTGGCGATCTCAGCGAAAAGAGATCTCACATTGACACACCGACTAAACACGATCAAGCTGGTGCAGGATACAAAATTATTATTGATCCGTCAATTAAGAAGCAAAACTGGATTGGGGCGGGAGCTGCTTTAACTGATGCAGCTGCATCTTTAATTTGGAAACAAACACCTAGTCAAAGACATGCGCTACTTACGGAATTATTTGAACCAGATCAAGGTGATTTTTCATTGATTCGTCTTCCGATGGGATCGTGTGACTTTGGATCAGGCGAAGTATCTAAGACAAAATACTATTCTTATGATGATGCACCATATGATAAGCCAGATTTAGAATTGAAAAATTTTTCAATTGGAGAAGGTGAGGTCGGCAGTCCTAGTGCAAGTAAGGACTTAAAGTATATTGTGCCAGTTCTTCAAGAAATTTTGAAAATTAATCCTGCAGTCAAGATCTTAGCTACACCATGGTCAGCACCTGCTTGGATGAAAGATACCAAGGAAATGACGAATGGTGGGCATTTTAGGGATGATATTGCTCGCCATGACCTACTTAAGTGTTATGCCCAATATTTTATAAAATTTATTGAAGCTTATCAAAAATTAGGGATTCCGATTCATAACCTGGCAATTCAAAATGAACCTAACTGTCCAACGCCATGGCCTGCAATGATCTGGACGATGCGGCAACTCACTGAGTTTGGCTACAAATATCTGCGTCCGGCACTTGATGTAAGCTTTCCGAGTGTTGGTATTTATTTGTGGGATGGTAGTTTGGACCAAGTTACGCAACAGAACTTGAGTGAAAATATCGATTCTGTAGCAAAAAATGCATTTTCAGGCTTTGCCTTTCATACCTATGTTGGACCTTATCAAAATGCGGTGCAGGCCAAGAGATTTAATCCCAATTGGGAGGTGTCGATGACTGAAAGACGCTGCATGATGAAAGAGACTGTTGCTGATGCTTCTCATATTATGATGGGGATGATTGGCAGCGACTTAGTGCGGCAGGGAATTTCATCGATATATCTTTGGAATCTTGCTTTGGATGAACGAGGTTTGCCGAATATTGCTGGTTCAACTGGCCGACGCGGCGTTATTACAATTAACCACAAGACTGGGCAAGTGATGCGTAATCTAGAATATTATATGTTGCGCAATTTTACTCAAGATGTTGAAAATGGATCTACAGTAATTGAATCATCGTCATATATGAAGTGCGATTATGCCAATATTTTGGGGACCAAGTATTATGGCGGCTTAAGTTCAGTTGCTTTTTTAGGACCTGATGATGAAATTAGTGCACAGATTTATAACCCAACTGATCAGGAGTTAAAAGCAACAGTAAGGATTAATCAATTTGGGGCTAAGTGGCAAGATGTTACTGTGCCAGCATATGGGACGGTAACGCTGCATAAGGCAAATAAGCCGATTAATGAAAGTAAGCCAGGTAAAGATGAGACGTTTAAGTTGAATCCAATGAAAGCAAATTTGGCATAAAAATAAGAGCACAAGCGTGAAAACTTGTGCTCTTATTTATTTGCTGTGATATTTTTTGTACATTTTATTATCGAGCCAAATGGCTAAAAACATAAATAATTCCCAAACGATGGTTATTGGTAAGCGGATAATAACCAAAAAGATATAAGTGTCCCAATCTATCGTAAATGGGAAAAATCATTCTCCCACACTAACAATTTTGTCTGCCATTTGTGCAATTACTTCATGCAAGTGGTGGGTGATCATAATGACAGTAGTATTTGGCTTGTTCATTATTAATTTTTCTAGTTCAAGACTCGATTTTTTATCTAATGAAGACGTAAATTCATCGAGTAAGTAAATAGGTTTATCCCTCAATAATCCGCGCGCAAAAGAAATTCGCTGCTTTTGTCCGCCAGATAATTTGTTAACATCAAGTTTACCATCTAAGCCACCGGCTAAATCTTTAACTAAGGGCTCTAACCCAGTTTGCCGAATGACTTCATTTAATTGTGCATCAGGATAATCTTCTCCCAAAGTTAAATTCCACCTTAAGGATGCATCAAAGATATACGGCACTTGTTGAACATAGCCGATAACGTCATGTAACTGCTTGTCAGAAAGCGACTTATAATCAATATTTGCTAGTGAAAGTTTACCTTGATATTGTCTCAACAAGCCACTAAGAAGATTGAGCAGTGTTGTTTTACCAGCGGCTGAATCGCCGACAATAATATATTTTTTGCCAGCTTCAAAATTAAGATCCAAATTATTAAATACATCTTTCTTTGCATCTGGATACTTGAATGACAAGTCGCTGGCTGCAACAGTCTTTTGCTGGTTAGAAAGATCTTGATTATCTTTTATCTTATCTTGAGCCTTGATCTTGTTGAATTTATTCAAAATCGGCTTAACGGTCTTGAATTCTTGCCAGTTAAAACTAATTCCACTTAATTCGGCAAAGATTGTTCCAGCAAAGTATTGTGCACCACTAACAGTACCAACTGGCGTTAAATTATGTAAGATAAGAAAACCGGTTTGAGCTAAGATAATAACCTGACTTAAAAAGGCAATTCCATTTGTGACTGCTTGAGTAAGTCCAGCCGCTTTTGCATAATCGACTGTATGGTCTTGGACATCAAGGGATGCCTGGTCGATTTTTTTAGTAATTAATCGTAAGGCATTACCTAAAAATAAGACGTTGAAGCCTTCCAAGATATCATTAATCTTATTAACTAATCGTTCATTGGCATGGGTTAATTCTAAAGAACGACTTGACATCCATTTAGAGAATAAATTAGGCACAATTGTCATGATTACAGTCAAGACAGCAACCGTAATAACCAAACTGATTTGAAAGTAGGCTAAAGTGATAGCACCAAAGATGATCTCGCTGATTTGCTGGATGATCATCATAAAATTATCAACTCCATAGTTGTTGATGGTGGTGATATCGTTAGTCATCCAAGAAGTATAAGTGGCGACTTTTTGTTTATGGAAGCCTTCATAGTCAGTTTTTTCCATACGTTGAGAGATATTTTTTCTAATTAAGCGATCAATCTCTTGTTTTAATTTAGTTTTAAAAATAGTTATTAGATATCCCACGATTGCATAACTAACATAGGCTCCACCCATGACTGCAACCCAAATGAAGAATTGCTTGCCATTTCTTTTAGCAACTTCGCTTAGGGCATTTGCACTTGCTAACCCAGCTAAAGTTGAAAATAAGGAATTTATGATAATTAATGTCGATACAAAAATAAATAGAGCTTTCTTTTGTTTAAAGTATATTCTCATTCACTATCTCCTATAAATAAATATACTTAAGATAGTACTTCATGAAAATAATATTAGCAATATATTTTTAAATTAAAATGTAATTAAACTAAAGAATGCAAAAAGAGCACAAGCGTGAAAACTTGTGCTCTTATTTTGACTTAGCTTATAGTTTTAGTTAATTCTGATTAAAACTTGTTCTTGTCCAAAGCAACTGGAGAATCTGGCTTTTCGCCGTTGATTAACTTCAAGTTGTTGTCAAATGCCTTAACAACCATGTTACGTACTGCGTGAGTAGTGTAGAAAGCAGTATGTGGAGTTACTAAAACATTTGGACGATCGATTAAGTCAGCTAAACGCTTGTCTGGGAATTCTTTACCTTCCCAATCTTCGTTAAATACACCAACTTCATCTTCGTAAGTGTCCATTACGAAACCAAAGATCTTACCGGAGTCTAAGCCACGAATTACAGCGTCAGTATCAACAAGTGGACCACGTGAGCAGTTTACGATAACTACGCCGTCTTTCATCTTAGCAATTGATTCATCGTTAATCATGTGAACGTTAGCTGGAACATCTGGTACGTGAAGTGAAATTACATCGGCTTGCTTGTATAAGTCGTCAAGTGAGTCAACGTAGTAACCCTTCTTTTCAAGTTCTGGGTTCTTGAAGATATCGTAAGCAATAACCTTTGCGCCGAAACCTTCCATAATTCTCATAAATACTTGACCAATGTGACCAGTACCAACAACACCGACAACTTGGTCACGAACTTCACGGCCGATAGTTGGTGCCCAACGTAAATCACGTTTAGCCATCTTTTCGTCCATGCGCTTGTCTTGACGTAATACACGTGCAGCTTGAATAGCAGCATGTTCAGCAATAGCGTCTGGTGAGTAAACTGGAACATTAGTAATTTCAAAGCCAAGTTCCTTAGCCTTGTCCATGTCAATGTTGTCGACACCAACGTTACGTAATGACATCTTAGTTACGCCAGCGTCTGCTAATGCTTGAAGAGTTTCTGGAGTGTAGTCTAA
>NZ_CANBCP010000029.1 GCF_947367085.1 uncultured Lactobacillus sp.
ATCTAATCTTTGTTTTTTATTTAATTTTGACATAGTAAAAGCCGTAAAAGTGTCTAACTTTTACGGCTCACTTCAATGCGCTGTCTTTTAAATTGATCTATATGAAGAAAATAAATTGTTACACTTCTCAAAGAGGAAGGACTCGATCAGTCAGCTATATAATAGTCTTTTTCGGGTCAAAAGTTAAATTAATCTACTGCTTGCAGTGCTTTGAGCATATCAATATCCTTAATCTTACGATAAACAAAAAATGACAAAATCAAAGTAATAATAATTGGAATTAGAGCTGAAATCAAATAATTCGTCCAAAGCATCTTTGGGTCAAACATCATATTTAAAGGTGCCAAATTTTCAATTATAAAACTATGTAACCAATTTCCAATTATAAAGCCCACTAAAATCCCTATTATCGATAGGATTATAGTTTCACGATAGATATACATTGTTGTTTCATTATTGTAAAATCCTAGTACCTTTACGGTTGAAATTTCTCTCATTCTCTCTTCCAAATTAGCAGTAGTTAACGTAAAAATAACTACGATTGCTAAAACACTAGCAAGAGCAATCAACAAGAACATAACCTTGTTCATACTTTGAATTAAACTATCAATTATCTTTTTATTATTAATATTCAAGTTAACTGTTTGAATTGCATCTGAATCAATCAGATCGTGGGCAATTTTTTCAACTTTTTTATGAGAATGAGCATTAGTAATTATCAGTTGACTGTTAAATTGAGGCTTGTGAAGAAAATATTTTTGATAAGTTATAGAATTTATCAAAATATAATGACCCATATACATTTCACAAATTTGTCCAATTTTGAGAGTAATCGTTTTTCCATTATTTCGCTTCAACTTTATTTTATCCCCAACTTGGGCACCGAGAAGTTTAGCTAATTTTTCAGATATCACAACTTTATTATCTTTAAGCCTGATTTTTTCTTTATTTTTTCTTCCTTGAAGTCCAAAATACTGCTGCAGAGCTGTTTCATTCTTCGGAACTACTAAGGATATGTTCTGAGTTGTCTTATCAATCTTCTTGGTCAATTGCTCCAAATAAATTGATGTATGACTTTCAATATCTTTAGAATTCATTACTTTTTGGAGGTTATGTTCTGCAGTTTGAGTCAGGCCCTCTTTTTCTACAGCAATGATGTCATATTTGGTAATATCTCGATATTGTTTATCACCAATTCCCATTAAGGAATCTCTAATTCCAAAGCCCATAACTAATAATCCTGTACATCCAGCCACACCAAGAATAGTCATTAGCATCTTGATTTTATAACGAAAAATATTTCTTATTGTGACCTTATAATTAAAGCTTAGATGATTCCAGAACGGTTTGATTTTTTCAAGCCAAATATGCGAGCCATTCTTAGGAGGTTTTGGCAAAAGAAGTTCACTCGGCTTTTGTCTTAAAATAATGCCCAACTGGATTAATGCAGCACCTGTAGTTGATAGAATTGCGATTAATATTGTCAAAATGAGATAATACCACGAAAAAGTTGCTTTAAAATTAGTAAGCGTCAAATTAGATGTATAAGAATTAAAAATTATTTTAGGAAGCCACAAAAAACCACCAACTGAACCAATTAATACACCGATAAGACTTGCACTCAAGCTATAAAAAACAAACTTTATACAAGTATCGACTTTGGTATAACCTAGTGCCCTCAAGACCCCAATATTTATCCTTTGTTCATCAATAAAGCGAGCCATTGCAGTCAAACTTACTAGCGCAGCTACTGCAAACAGAAATACAGGAAAAATATTAGTGATCAACTCAATTTTTTGTGCATTTGAATGAAAGGTTTCATATCCTGTATCATTGCTACGATCTTTTACAAAATATCTGAGCGGACCAAGTTGTTTAAGTTGCTCTTTATTTTTGTCTAACTTAATTTGAGCATCTTTGAGAGTGATACCATTTGCTTGAGCTAAATTTATCTTCTCTTGAGCTTGTGAAATCTGTTTTTGTAAATCAGCATTTTTTTGCTCAACCCTTGGTTTAAAAGCCAGTGTCAAACTTTTCTTTTTGTCATTTATAAAACTTTCATATGCCTTTGAATATGGATCTATTTTTTGGGATCGGTCAAAACGAATTCGAGCTAATTGATAGTCTTGATTCTTAAAAGCTGACTTTTTGACATAGGCAATCCCATCTAATTGACCACTTCCAACATTGGTTTGACCAATATTACTTTTGTCAGTATAATCACTTGCTTTCACGAAACCAACCACCGTAAAGTGGGACCTTTTCAAAGTTTGATGATCCTTTAAAGTTATTTTTTGACCAAGATGATATTTTTTCCCTAATAAATAGCTGATTGCTATTTGATTAGAGTTATCAGGAAGATGACCTTTAACTAATTGAGTTTTTGACACTTTAGTTGGTAAATCAGAAATTCTAAGAGTTCCTTTATTTCCCACTATTTCACTATCTTGCAAATAGCCGAATTCAATCTGGGCATTAGGAGTATTCTTTTTGATTATTTGTATATCTTTTTGATCTAATCCATAATTTGAGAAGATATTAATATCAGCTAAATTTGTTTCCTCATAAAATAATCGAGCAGCCTGCTTCATATCAGGACCAGACATTTTTAGGCCAATAAAAGCAAAAGCACTAACCATCATCAAAAGCATAATTCCGATAAATCGTCCAAATGAACTACTCAGTGACTGGAGTGCATCTTTTAATAGTATTTTTTTACTCATGTCAGACACCTACCATTCAATTGTGGAGATATCAACTGGGGTATCATTGATTTTAACTTCTTTCACTTGGCCATCTTGAATTCTAATCACTTTATCAGCTAGAGCTGCTAAAGCTGCGTTATGAGTGACAATTATTACAGTCTTACCTTTTCTTCGACTTTGATTTTGGAGTATTTTTAAAACTTTTTTACCCGTTTTATAATCTAAGGCGCCGGTAGGCTCATCACATAAAAGCAAAGCTGGATTCTTGGCTAGTGCTCTAGCAATAGCAACCCGTTGTTGTTCACCACCCGATAATTGAGACGGAAAATTATTGATTCTGTCTTCTAAACCAACATCGCGTAAAACGCTCACCTCATCAGCTGAATTTTTGACCAATTCTGCTGCTAATTCCACATTTTCTTTTGCCGTTAAATTAGGGATTAAATTGTAAAACTGAAATACAAAGCCAATCTCATTACGTCGATACGTGGTGAGCTGTTTAGAAGTATAGTTAGCTATATTGTGTCCATTTATAATTATCTCTCCACTAGTTACTGACTCCATACCTCCTAAAATGTTGAGTAAAGTAGATTTCCCAGCTCCTGAAGAGCCGAGAATTATAACTAATTCTCCCTTATTAACCTCAAACGAAATATCTTTATTGGCCCAAACCGTAGTTGAACCAGTCATAAACTTTTTAGAGATATTTTTCAATTCAACAAATGCCATAATTTCACCGCTTTCTGCGAATGTAAGCCCTTTAATTAAATTATGACACATATTTATGTATAAGTTTTGAAGTTTGTAAAAAAGATATTTGTAAATTTAACTCATTAGTTTTCAACACAATTAAACACATCACAACTACAACTATTAGGAAAGTTTGTGAAATAAAAACCAAAGTTAAAGCATTGATATAATAGCATTTTATGTTTTCTTTTCACTAGCTTTTTATAACTAGTTTTATATATAATTAAGTTGAGGTTAAAGCTATGAAATAATCTGTATTTGAAGAATGAGGTACAAATTATGTCGATCTTAGCTTTTGTTCTAGCTCTACTTCCAATTGTCTGGTTGATAGTGTCATTAGGATTCCTAAAAATGCGCGCTCCTTTGGCATGTATTATTGGATTAATACTTACTATCATCTTAGCTATATTTGGCTTTAAATTATCTCCACTCAACACCTTCACTGGTACCATAGATGGAATTGCACTAGGGTTATGGCCGATTGTGTATGTAATTATTGCAGCTTTATTTACATACAATGTAACAAATAAGTCCGGTGGTATTCGCATTATTCAAGATGTCTTATCTTCTATCACAACAGATAAACGTATTTTGGTCTTGATCATTGCCTGGGGATTTGGAGGATTCTTAGAAGCGATTGCTGGTTTCGGAACTGCTGTAGCAATTCCCGCAGGAATCTTGATAGCTTTTGGCTTTGAGCCCATTAAAGCTGCAATTATCTGTTTAATTGCTAATACCACACCAACTGCTTTTGGTGCAGTCGGATTGCCCGTTATTACGCTTGCAAATGTAACACAATTACCACAAAAACCACTTTCATATACCGTTACTCTGCAGCTTCTCTTTTTGGTGATCATTATCCCTTATATTTTAGTTATTTTGACAGGAAATGGTTTTAAATCACTTAAAGGTGTAGGCTTTATTACCTTTATGGCTGGGCTTTCCTTTGCTTTACCACAAATCTTCATTGCAAAATTTATTGGTGCTGAACTTCCTGCAATCCTGGGTTCATTAATTTGTATCGGTATCACAGTTCTTCTTGCAAAATTGAAGAATAAAAAGAACATCGAAACAAAAAGTGACATCCCTCAACATTCTCCAAAAGAATTCATCAGAGCTTGTTCACCATTTATTTTAGTCTTTGTATTTGTTTTATTAGCTTCTTCTTTATTTCCACCAATCAACCACTTTTTAAATGCTTTTACTAGCAAAATTCAAATCTATACCGGCAAAAATGCTAGTCCTTTTAGTATTAACTGGCTTTCTAGCCCTGGTACATTAATACTTCTTGCCACTTTTATCGGTGGAAAAATTCAAGGATTTAACTTCAAGCAACTTTTTGAGATTTTGTTTACAACTATCAAAGGCCTTGGGAAAACTGCCATTACGGTTTGTTCAATTGTCGCATTAGCAAAAGTTATGGGTTACGCTGGAATGACTCAAGCATTAGCTACTAGCTTTGTTAAGATCATGGGACCATTTTATCCAGTAATTGCACCTTTAATCGGTGCACTGGGTACGTTCATTACTGGATCTGATACTTCAGCCAACGTTTTGTTTGGTAACTTACAACTGTCTGCTGCAAAATCACTAGGAGCAGACGTCAACTGGGTCGTTAGTTCTAACATGGTCGGAGCAACTGCAGGAAAAATGATCTCTCCACAAAGTATTGCTGTCGCATCTGCCGCAATCAATAAAGAAGGCAGTGAAAGTACGATTTTGAAACAAGCACTCAAATGGTGCGGTTTATATTTGGTAATTATTTGTATCTATCTATACGTAAGTGGTCTTTTACTACATAAGTTTTAGATGGACATATAGTTTAAAAGAGCTAGACATATTTGTGTCTAACTCTTTTTAATGTCTACGCCTTGAATTCCATTTAATTTGAAAATAAAAAAAGCAGCGTTCCAGCTGCTTTTTTGTTCCTTATGATTCGGGTGAGATTCGAACCCACGACCCACGGTTTAGAAGACCGTTGCTCTATCCAGCTGAGCTACCGAACCAGAACAGATAATATTATACGAAAGATTACCTGTTTTTGTCAAACAAAATATAAAAATTATTTACTTCGAAGAACTGATCTTAATCCCAACAATAGCAATAATTAACAAAACAACAAACAACCACGTTATCCAATTCATTTGATCATGAAATAAAAAGTTACTTACTAAGACGCTGCCAACTGCACCAATTCCCGTCCAAACTGGGTAAGCAATTCCGATTGGCAGACTCTTGCTAGCAACTATCAATCCTGCAAAACTAACAATCATCCCAACTACAGTCGCAATTGACCAGCCTATAATATGGAATCCATTACTTAATTTCATAGTGGTAGCCCAAATCACTTCAAATATTCCGGCGATAATTAAATAAATCCATGACATAATTTTTCCTCCAAAAATAAAAGAGTAGCTCAGACATTTCTTCTAAGACCTAATGAAATGTCTAACTACTCTTTTTTATTCCCCGGTGGGAATTATCTTATTAAACTAAACTACTTTACAATGTTTGCAATAGCTTCGTTGACACTGGCGCCTTCTTTTTCAACCAAGTTAACCTTAGTTTCGATCACGCGAGTATCCATCTTGATTTCACGAGTTAAACCAGGTGTATTCAACTTAGGTTCAAAGAAATCTTTGAACTGCTCTAAACGTTCTTTAGTATGGAAGATGTTGGCAGTAACAGTGACAAATGTGGCAAATTCCATGTCACCACCTACTGTATCTTCAAGCCATTGCCAGTCAGTTCTAATCCAGTTCCAAGCTTGCTCTTGACCGTAACTGTTAGCAAGAACTCCACGATACCATGCACGTAAATCTTGAGGCTTGATTACTTGAGGATCTTCAAATTTATCAACAATAGTATCAATTAAATCTGGCTGTTTTGTAAAGGTAATTGCACTGCACAAATCTTGCTTATAACTTGGATCATTCGTAGATACGTAATCATGTAATAATTGATCATGCAAAGTCATTGAGCCAAAATTACGGACTTCGTTATTAAGAACACTTCCACGAATATCGGCTGATAATTTTTCAAGATTATCTTTATTTTGCTCAAAAATATTATGCAACTGATCGATAGTTTCGGAGTTTTCACCATAAAGAGAAGCACCAATTACAAGTGGACGAAGCAAGTTATCATCGTTAGATTCGCCTTCTTTTGGCATGTAGCCTAAACGTCTTACTTGGTTTTCAGAAAGTAAGTTGTAAAGTTTACGTAAGTTCTTTTCTTGTGGTGAATCAGGTTCAACAAAGTTACGCAAGCTTGCCATAATACGATATAAAGCATTAGCAACAATTGGTGAAGTTGAATCTGCGAATTTTGGAAGCAGTGGTACGATTTCGGCATAAGAAATTTGTCCACCTTCAGCTAATAAGCGGAAATCTTGAAGTAATTGTAATTTATCAACAGCATCTAAGTCATCAATATTAGTTAAAATGTCGTCTAATAATTCTTTATCATATTTAACGATAAAGTCTGAATTATTACCAACATTCACTCTAAAAGGCTTACCGTTATTTGCACGTAAATCGGCATATTCTCCAACAACCACTTCTTGATCTTTCATAATTTTAGGAGCTGCGTCATAGTTAGCATTCAATGGAATTTGCCACTTACGTCCAACTTCTTTGCCTTCACCGATAAAGAATTGTTTTTGACTTAAGACTAATTTACCGTCTTTAACTTGAGCATTAACTACTGGATAACCAGGTTGTTCAAGCCAAGAATGCATAATTGAACCGATATCTAATCCGCTAGCATCACCTAATGCTTTCCATAAGTCATCGCCTGTAGCATTGCCATATTTATGTGCAGCAAAGTAATTCTTTAAGCCTTCACGTAATGCCTTATCACCAAGTAATGCACGTACCATAACGAGCATTCTTGATCCTTTAGCATAAACAATTGCGGAATCAAATAAAGCATCAATTTCAGCTGGATCGTTAACCATAACATGAACTGATTGAACGCCATCAGTTGCATCTCTTTGAAGTGCTGCAGGAACTTCGCTAGTTTGGAATAATTCCCAAATCTTCCAATTTGGCTCTAAGGCATCGATAGCTACATATTCCATCATATTAGCAAAACTTTCGTTAAGCCATAGATTATCCCACCACTTCATAGTTACTAAATCGCCGAACCATTGGTGAGCAAGTTCGTGAGCAATTACAGTAGCAACCAATTGCTTCATATCAAGTGAAGTGTTATCAGGATCAAGCAATAAGTATGCTTCACGATAAGTTACACAGCCCCAGTTTTCCATAGCACCTGCAGAAAAGTCAGGAAGTGCAACTTGATATGAATGTTCTAAAGGATATGGAGTTTCATAGAAGTCCTCAAAGAATTCAATTGAACGCTTTGCGATATCCAATGCAAAATCAAGTTCTTTAGGTTTGTGAGCTTTAGTAGCAAAGACACCAATTTCTACGCCAGACTTAGTCTTAGTCAATTTCTTTTGCATATCACCAAAGACAAAAGCAACTAAGTAAGAAGACATTCTGACAGTTTCTTTGAAGTAGTGAACACCATCTTCAACTTTTTCTTCTGGTTGGTTAGAAATAATTGTTTCTCCAGGTTGTTCATCAAACTTAATTGCTAATGAAAAAGTAGCCTTAGCTTCTGGCTCGTCAACACATGGGAAAGCTTGACGAGCAAAAGTAGTTTCAAATTGAGTACCAATTAATTGCTTTTTAACACCATCAACTTCGTAGTAGGATGGATAAATTCCCATCATTGAATCAGTTAATTTACCTTCAAATTCAATTTCGATGGCTACTTCACCGCTTTTAGCTGCATGAATATTAATTACTTCTTCTTTATCATTAAAATCAAAGTCAACACTTTGTCCATCAACTTTAACTGAAGTAATCTTCAAAAACTTTTGGTTGAATTTTACTAATTCTTCTTGAGCTTCACCTTGGGCGGTAACTTTACCAGAAAAAGCTTTACTTTGACGATCAATATCTAAATAAACGTCATAGTGTTCTGGATGAAAAGTTTCATAAAAACGTTTTACTTCGGTCATATACAAACCTCCTAAATTTTCTCTTTCTACTAATTATAAGTAAATAACTATCTGATGACCAGCTTTTGAATTAATTTTTGTACAAATTATCTTTTATTTAACCTTAATTCTTCTTTTATATTGTCAAAACTAGTAAAATCAAGTTGTAAGACTTTTAAAGGAGTGAAATCAATGAAATATAATCAATATGGCTATCAAGAAACTTCTTATAGCGACCAAATCAAAGAATTAGAAGAGATCAACTTTTTACCAGATAATTGGCAAGACAGCTCTACCAGTGATTTATTTGCAACATTAGTGGAAAATGCTGTCGTTGAAGCAAAAACCTACGGTGCAAAAAAAGCAAAGCTAGCTGAATTTGCGGTAGGCCCTGAAACAAATTTGGTAGATTTTTTAGCAAATAATCCTACAAAAATTCCAAATAAGGCTTTTTACAATGTGGCTTTACAACTTTTAGGCTATCATGTCGCATATGACTATGATTTAAGCGATCCATTTAAGCGGATGAAGCAAAACGCTTTACCTTATTTGGATAAAGAAGACTTTGATAAAGACGATATTGTAAAAGCTTTCTACCGCTTACTCAATACCAGAGCGAAAAATGGGCAAACTTTTGTTGATGTTATGGCTGGCAAAGGTTACTTTACCCAGTTTTATGGTAATGATAAATTCATGTACTTTAACGGAAAGTCTTTACCAACATTTGATATGACTAAGGTTATTCGTGAAGTTGTCTATGTTGAATCTGATCTTGATACTGATAACGATGGCAAACCTGATTTATTACAAGTCACTGTTTTTAGACCATTTCAATCAAATAACTTCCAATTTCCTGCCCTTTATACTGCAGATCCATACTTTGGTGGAATAATTGATAATGAATCACGTAACCACAATGTTGATGTGAACTTAGAAGATGCTACTAAAGCTACTAATCCTCAATATGAGCCATCAAATGAAATTGAAGCAGCTAAACCTTCAAGTGAAGATCAAGCTCCAACAGAAGAAGCAGTTCATAAAGCTGCTTATACATTAAATGAATATTTACTAGCCCGTGGTTTTGCAAATGTTTATTCTGGCGCAATTGGAACACGTGGAAGTGATGGCTTAAGAATTACTGGTGCACCAGAAGAAACTGAAAGTGCCAAAGAAATTATCGAATGGCTGCATGGTGATCGTATTGCTTATACTGACCGAACTCGTCAACATGAAACAAAGGCCTCTTGGTGTAACGGTAATATCGGAATGACTGGCCGTTCTTATCTAGGCACCTTGCAAATTGCAATTGCTACCACCGGCGTCAAAGGCCTTAAGACTGTTGTGTCTGAAGCGGCTATTTCATCGTGGTATGATTATTATCGTGAACATGGCCTAGTTGTTGCTCCTGAAGCTTGTCAAGGTGAAGACTTAGATATGCTAGCTGAAACCTGTCAATCCAATTTGTGGGATGCAGGCAGCTATTTGAAGATCAAGCCACAATTTGAGGCAATGCAAAAACGTCTTTTAACTAAAGCGGATCGTGAAACTGGTCAATACTCAGACTTCTGGGAAGCACGTAATTATCGTCACCATTTAGATAATGTTAAATGTTCATGGATTAGTGTTCATGGCCTGAATGACTGGAATGTAAAACCGAAGAATGTCTATAAGCTTTGGCAAAAGATTTCTCAATTGCCTATTAAGAGCCACCTCTTCTTACATCAAGGCCCTCACTACAACATGAACAACTTACTTTCAATTGATTTTACTGACTTAATGAATATGTGGTTCTGTCATGAGTTATTGGAACTTGATAACAATGCCTATAATCAATGGGCAAATGTCATGATTCAAGATAATCTAGAAGCCGACATTTGGCACCAAGAACCAACTTGGAGTGATTCATTGGGTCAAAAAGTAACTTACTTCCCACAAAATAATGGTGATCTCTTAAAAGATGGCGGCGAAGACAAGACAAATATGTCATTCACTGATGTCGGAGGAAAAGTTTTCAAAGAAGCCAAAATTTCCGAAGGTCAATGGCAATATGAATTTATTTGCGGGGAAGATAAGTGGAAAGATCAACAGCTGCGTTTTATAACTGATGAATTTATCCACCCAGTAACTATAGTTGGTCGTCCAGAAATTCAATTGCGCGTCTCATCAAGCTTACCAAAGGGACAGATTTCAGTAGCTCTTGTGGAATTAGCTGATCGCAAGCGTTTAACTCCTACTCCAAAGTTCTTCCGTGATGAAATTCAAGAGCTAGGTTATCGTTTTGGTACTCAATTCATGCAAGAATTCGTTCCTGACAAATTAACTAAAGCTAAATTAATTACAAAAGCTCACATGAACATTCAAAACCATGCTGACATGAAGCATGCTAAAGAAATTACAGCAGGTGAATTTTATGACCTCAAGTTTAAACTTCAACCAACATTCTATCGTATGCCAGTTGGCTCACGCTTAGCTTTACTGATCTATTCAACTGACCAAGCAATGACTAAACGTCCACTTGAAGAAGAAACTTACACAATTGATTTGGGCCAAACTCAATTACATTACAGCCAAATGTAAAAGATAAAAAATAAAACCACTAAGTTGACTCACCATGAGTTACTTAGTGGTTTTTTGTCTCAAAAATTGTTTTTAATTAGACAATCTTTACTTCCATTTCGACATTCTTAGCTAAAGTTTGATATACGGTTGAAACTTGCAAAACGTGGTCTAAGAACTTTTGCTGCTCTTCACCAGTCATATTGCTGTCAAATGAAACACGAATTCTCATGGCATTGACATCACTTTTACCATGACCCAGATCACGACTGAAGGCTCTTGTTTCAACTTTGAAATTTGAAACGTCTAAACTGTTATGATCAACAATCATGGCTTCAGAAATGGCGATACAAGAGTTTACAGCTCCAGCTAAATATTCTACTGGATTTGGACCAGCATCTTGTCCACCACGACCATCTGATTCACCAGCAAAAAATTCATGATCACGGGTTACATTTTTTACAGCCCAAGGTTCACCAGTATATTCAGATTTTACTAAATATTCACTCATCAAAATCACCTTTCTTCTAAATCGCTTACACCTCTAATTAAACATAAATTTGGCTGGAATACAAAAAAATCACTTCCTAAAAGTAAAATTTTAGGAAATGATTTTAAATCATTATATTAAATCATGCTGCTTTAGAAAATCATGAGCAACTTTTGCCGCAGACTCATGCTTAACTTGCACTTGATAATTCATCTCTTGCATCTGCTCAGTAGTAATTTTTCCAGCTAGCTTGTTTAAAGCTTTAACAATTTTAGGATTTTGTTTAGCAAAATTAGACTTCATCAAAGGTGCACCTTGATATGGTGGGAAAAACTTCAAATCATCATCCAGCATAACAAGTTTATATTCTCTAATTTCAGCATCAGTAGTATAACCATCAACCAAATTAACATTATTATTAGCAATTGCATGGTAGCGAATACTTGATTCAGTTGATTTAATAGAATTAAAGTCTAATTTATAAACTTTCTTCAAACCAGGATATCCATCATTGAGATTAATAAAATCAGGATCAAATGCTGCGTGCACTTTTTTATTTACTCTCTTTAAATCACTCAGTTTAGTTAAGTGATTATCTTTTGCAAATTTTGGCGTTACAGCTAGAGCATAGCCATTTTGATATGCCATTGGCTTAAGATAAGTCATTTTGTAGTGATCTTTTAAGTCTTTTCTCGCCTGCTCATAGACTTGGGTCGGATCATTACCAGTTTTTTGACCTGTTTTTACTAATGTTTGCAAAACCGTTCCTGTAAACTCTGGATAAATATCAATCTTATTTGATTCCAAAGCCTTAAATAAAAATGTAGTTCCACCAAAGTTAGGCTTAAGCTCCACTTTAGTATCAGGATCATATTTTTCAATTAAGTCTTTATATATATGAATCAAAATATCTGGTTCAGAACCCATTTTTCCAGCAATGACGACAGTTTGAGGTTCTACTTTTGTAGAAACTTTAGGAGCTAACCATTTTTGATAACCAGCAAAACCGCCCCAGGCTAATAGCACTACCGCTACAAGTGAGAGTCCGACTTTTGTTCTAGTTTTATTTTTAGCAATAAATTCTAAGAACCATGAGAAAAACAAGGCCAATAAAGCTGATAAAATCGCACCTAATAAAACTTCAGTATTATTGTTTGAATTAATACCCACATAAATGTAAGTACCTAAACCGCCACCACCAATTAAAGCGGCCAAAGTTGCTGTACCAATAATCATAACTAAGGCAATTCTAATTCCTGACAAAATCATTGGCATAGCTAATGGCAATTCTAATCTTTGAAACTTTTTCCACTTGGTCAGACCAAATGCATTAGCTGCTTCTCGTAAATTCGGTGGAATACTCGTTAAGCCAGAATAGGTATTTTGAAAAATTGGCATTATTGCATATAAGACCAACGCAATAATTGCTGGGGTTGTTCCAATGCCTACAAACGGTAATAGCAGCCCCAAAATGGCCAAACTTGGAATTGTTTGAACAACTCCTGCAACTTGCAAGGTGAATTCCGCCATCTTTTTGTGATCCTTTAACAAAAAGGCTAACGGTATTGCAATAACCATTGCGATCAATAACGAGATCAATGAAATTTTAATATGAACTAAAGTGGTCTCCCAAACTTGGGTATGGTTATTTAAGAGCATCTGCCAGACCGAATTAAGCATTGTCAGCCACCTTCTTTAGGAGAAATTTCCAAACTCTTTTTGGCTCAATCAAAAAATCACCAAAGTTAGTTTGAGCAATAAATAAAGATTCTGGATGGTCAGCACATCCTTTAACTAGATCCTTAATCGTATCAACGTGATAATGTGGTAAGGTCTCTGTCTTAGGATAAAACTTAGGATCAACCCCGAGTTCGCTCTTAAGTAGACTTTCCAAATCGAGCTTTTGATTTACACGACTGTCTGCAAAAAAGTTTTTTACAAAATCCGTTGCTGGATGCTGCAGAATTTCACGCGGCATCCCCACCTGCTCTAAATTTCCTTGATGCACTACAGCGATCTTATTTCCCATGCGAATAGCTTCTTGCATATCATGAGTAACAAACATGATCGTCTTTTTAAACTGCTTTTGCAAATTTAAAACCAAATCTTGCAGCTGCTTTCTAACAATGGGATCGAGTGCAGAAAATGGTTCATCCATTAAAACAATTTCAGGGCCTCCCACTAAGGCTCTGGCAATCCCCACTCTTTGGGCTTCACCACCAGATAATTCAGACGGAAAACGATTTAAATAGAGTTTAGGATCAAGATCTACTCCTTTTAAAACTATTTGCTGACGATGTAAACGTTCTTTTTTAGAAATGTCATGGCGCTGTTCAAGCGCTACAGTGATATTTTCGCCAACGGTCAAATTTGGAAAAAGAGACGCCGATTGAAGGACATAACCAGTGTTTTCACGTAAACTACGCAAATTATAGTCTTTTACGTTTTTTCCTTTAAATAATATCTCGCCACTAGATGGTTCAATTAAACGGTTGAACATTTTTAAAAGTGTAGTCTTACCGCTTCCACTTGGGCCGACTAATACAAAAATTTCGCCCTTTTTGATATTGAAGGAGATATTATCTAAAACTGTTGTATCTTTATAGTGTTTTTCAACGTTGTGATACTCAATATAATTTTCCATTTCCTTTAACCTTATAAATAAACTGATCTTTTCTATTTTCTCATATTATTGTATGTAGCAAAAGCTCGTTTACTTATTTTCATCGATATATTTTTGAAGTACTTTAAAGACGCCACTTTCTGTATTTTTAGGAGCTATAAAACGAGCCACTTCTTTGACCTCATCCATTGCGTTTTCCATGGCATAAGAATACTTAGCTAGTTTTAGCATCGGAATATCATTTCCACCATCACCAAAAGCAATTAAATCCTCGGAAGTTAAACCAAACTTATTAAGTAGTTCTTTCAACCCACTAGCTTTACTTACTCCATATGCATTAATGTCAACAGCAAAATCAGCCGAGCCAAAGGCAGAAATCACCTCACTATGTTCATTATTAAACCCTGTTTCAATTGCATGAGCTTCTTTTCCACTACAATTAAAAGTAATTTCAACGTAATCTTGTTCAGGTAAATCCTCCCAGCGAGCAACTTCAGAAGTGACATGGGCAAAATATGATAAAAATGCTTTATCTTCTTTAGGATCTGTTTCTACTAAATAAGCACGCGTAGGTCCATATACCATCGTAGTAACGTGACTATAACGACTAGTTACATAATCGATCAATTCTAAAACCAGTTTTTTACTCATGCCAGTAATCCCAACTTGCTTACCTTTGGCAATTAAACGAGCACCATTTACAGATACAAAATCAATTCGATCAGTGAATCCCTTAAAGTCTTCTTTCAGGCGAGCATATGGTCGACCAGAAGCTACTATAAACTGAACATTTTGTTTTTCTAATTCTGTTAAAATTTGGTCAAACTTTTCTGCATCATATTGATGTTTATCATCAAGAAAAGTTCCATCCATATCAACAGCAACAGCTTTAAAAGGTAAAGTCATAATTTTTCTCCTTAAATATCTTAATGTTTACTAATAGCAGAATTTAATTTACGACGGAAAATAAAATAAATAATCAAAATAAATGGCACAATAGCTAATAATACTGGAAAGAAATAAAATTCAGGAATCGTCTGTGCAACAACTCCTCCGATCATTGGCGCAGATGCCATCCCAATATCTAAACCTAGATAAAAGGTTGAACTAGCTAACCCTTGTTCGCTAATTGGAGCTAATAATAAGGCCGTTGACTGGTTTACTGAATAAATTACTCCGTAGCCAAAAGCTAATGAAATAGCAGATAAAATCATCATCCAGTTATTATTCATAAAAGCTGCTGAAATCAAGAAGATAATTGTTGTTACTAAGCTCAGCCAGAACCATATACCATATTTAATAGTATCAAAATATTTTTTTAGCCCTACTCTGATTAAAAGAAGTGCAACTGCATAAATTACAAAAAAATAACCGACAGCAACTGGCAGATGACGTTTAGTTACATAAACAACGATATCTGCTTGAGCAGCAAAGTATGGTATCGCAAACAACATGGTAAGTAGAGCGATTGGAATAGCATCTTTTTGAATAATCTTTATCTTGTGCTTTTTGAGATCTTCTTTAGAAAAGCTAGGTTTGGCGCGGTTAGCAACGAATTGGATACTAATAATCATCAAGACCGCAGCTATTGAAGCTAAAGCAAGCGACCAGCGATAACCAATTACTTTATATAAATTAATTGCCAAGGCCGGAGCTAGCGCCATAGCTAACGCATTCATTAATCCATAAAACCCCATCGCTTCTCCAACATGAGAACGAGGCACTAAAAAAGCAAGCCAAGTCGTCATACAAACCGTAGCTAAAACAAAACCGGTACCGTTAATCAAGCGAAAAATTAAAAGTGCAGTTGGAGAAGTAGAAAAACAATAACCAGTTACTCCAATAAAAATTAATATTCCCCCAATGAATGAAAGCTTATATTTAGAAAAACGGTCCGTTAGATTGCCCGCAACCGGCCTCAAAAACATGGAAACAACACTCATCATCCCCGTGATAATTCCAGCGTAAACCGAGCTTGCTCCTAAGCTCAAAGCATAGCCATTAATCAGCGGCGTGACAAACATCACAGAAAACATGAAGAAAAACGAGGCGGCCATCACTAAAATGACGTCTTTGCTATAAATTGATTTACTCTTTGCCAAAGCTAGCCCTCCCTTATAGGTAACACCTTACTTTAACATAGTTAGTTTTTATTTTGTATGCTTAAACGTAAAAAAGAGCACAGTTAATCTGTACTCTTTCTATACTATAATCTCAAAATTAACGAATCCAAGAAACGTATTCCATAGGAACCCATTGCATTTGAGTTCCTAAACGAACCAACTCCCGTCCGTTAACATTCTTTTTGGCATATACTCTCCAATTACTATTAGTTGAAATGTATTTACCTGTCATCTTGCCATTAGCATCAAGTAAAGCGACCTTCCAATTGCGGTTGTTGTTGATTACAGGAAGATGTGCAACCCCTGATACTGGAGTTTCAGCACTAGTTGAAATACTTCCAACATATTCTGCAGGGATCCATTGGTCTTCATTACCAATTCTGTAATAAGTTTGGCCGTTAATATTCTTCTTAGCAAAGACTTTCCAACTTGAGTTAGTTGCAATAAATTCGCCAGTAACATGTCCTTTGCTATCACGTAATGCAACTTTCCAATTAGTGAAAGTCTTGATCACAGGAACATAAAGTACGCCTTCCATTGGAACTTCTGGTTCTTGCTTTTCTTGAGAAATATCAGAAACATATTTAGCTAAGATCCATTGCTTGTCTGTACCTAAGCGATAGAAGGTTTGACCGTCAATAGACTTCTTAGCAAATACCTTCCAGTTGCTGTTAGTAGGGATGTATTCACCTGTTGCATGTCCTTGACCATCAAAGAGTTCAACTTCTGCAGCTGGCATATTTGCTGGCGTTGGAACATGTGCAACACCAGTTAAGGCTTGTTCTGGCTCAACATTAGTAGTTGAAATTGGAGCTTCATCAAGAGCTGCCTTAGCATCTTTAAATGCTTTATGTGCCTTAGCAAAGTCAGCTTGATCCTTCTTTAAGTAATCATTAGTTTTAGCATTAGCTTTTTGTAAATCATTCAAAGAAGCAAGCACATCGTTAACTGCCTTTAGTGGATTAGAAGCAATTAATTTATTTGCTTGAGAAATGTCACTTTCTAATTCTACAGCTGCAGGTTGATTATCCTTCAAAGTCTTATCAACTGTTTGGACTTGAGCATTATAAGAGTTAGCGGTCTTTTCTACTTCATCGTTAATACCCTTAGCTAAGTCCATAGCCTTAAGTTTTTCATCATTAGTCTTAGCGTCGTCCAATGCTTTTCTAGCTTGAAGTAACTTGTCAGATGCTTTACTTAAAGTGGTCCTTGCATCATTCAAAGTCTGGCTTGCATTATCAGAAGCTTTTTGAAGATCGTTTACTTTACTTAATTTAGCCTTAGCTTGTGCAATTGCAGCCTTAGTTGAAGCAACCAAATTCTTAGCTTTATTAGCAGTTGCAGTTAATTGAGCTAATTGAGATTGGTAATTGTTAAGACCTGCTTGAGCTTTCTTCAATGCAGCTTGTACGTCGCTATTTTCCTTAGCTAAGCTTGGATCAACATTCTTATTATCATTTGCAGCTTGAACAGCAGCTTTTGCATATTCAGATTTAGCTGCCTCATATGCTTTTTGAACATCTGCAATTTGCTTTTCAGTAGTTGCTAAAACTGCATTAGCTTTTTCATTAGTACTTTCAAGATCAGCTAATTTATTTTGAAGAACAGTAGCATTTGCGACATCTGAGTTAAGCTTGTTAGCTTTTGCTTGACTTGCGTTGATAGATTGACCCAAACCGCCGACTAATGTTTGATTGTCACTTATAGCAACTTGGCTACGTACAACTTTTCTGTCGACCAACTTATCATAAGCTTTGTTATATGCATCTTGAGCTTTTTGTAAGTCTTGAGTGGCTTGAGAGACTTTAGCAGCTGCGGCATCTTTATTATTCTTAAGTTCGTTAAGTTTAGTTTGAGCTTTAGCTAAAGTATCATGGGCTTGGTCAAAATCAGCTTGTGCTTGTTGTTGATTTTTATTAGCCTGTGCTAATTTCTTTGGTGCGTTTTGTAAGGTCACAAGGTAGACATTAGCAGTATTTAAGTCTTCTTGGGCTTGCTTAAGAGCAGCTTGCTTTGTTTGAATATCCTTATTCAAGTCAACTTGGGCTTGCTTGGCATCAGTAAGGCTAGTTTGAGCAGCGTTTAAATTACTTTTGGCTTCTTTTACAGCTTGATCTGCACTTGCTTGAGTTGCCTTTGCATCGTCTAGAGCTTTGGCTTTGGTTTGATATTGAGCATATAAAGCATCGTATTTCTTTTGCTTTTCATTTTGCACAACTTGATCTGCTAATAATGTCTTTTTAGCATTTTGCATATTTACAGTCGCTATTTGAAGTGCTTGCTTAGCTTGAGATTGAGCTTTCTTGGCAGCTTCTAAGTTAGCTTGTGCATCTTGTACTGCTTGCTTTGCACTATCTAATGCAGCTTTTGCTTCATCTGCATCAGCTCGTTTTGTAGCTGCATCTTGCTTTAATTTATTATATTCTTGCTGTGCTTTATTTAATGCAGTCTTAGCATCAGATAATTGATCGACATAAGATGGGATTATCTCTGTACTAAATGAAGAGTTCTCATTAATATCTTGTGGAGAAATAATATATTCATGAATGCAGTATTGACCTTCTCCGGAAGTCACATTACTTGGAATAGCCGAAACATAACGTTTTCCTTGTGTTAATTTTTCTATTTTATCTTTAGTATTTGCTATATCAGCTGCTAGCTTTTCAAGCATCTCTTGGCGCGAAACCTCAGTGAAGCCTAATTTTGACATATTTGCAATTCTTTGTTGTGAAGATTCTCCCCTCATAGCTTTTTTTATACTATTATTAAATTGAATACTACCAGTAGAAGGACTAATAAAGTATCGATCATCATCATAGTAGATAGATCCAGATCTATCTGTATGCCATCTATAGCCCTTAGTTTGATTATTAAGAATACCTTTTTGGTGTTTTAGGTAGATATCATTTAACTCATTTAAAGATTTGATAGCATAAACATTTTCTGAAACAACTTCTCCCTTATTATTGACAGTCATACCTATCACTCCACGTGCATGACCCATTTCATATGTTCCAGGTTCATCCACTTTAGTGGGATCATCAAAACCATTACCATCTGGGATTATCATCTCTAATAAAGATTCATAAATATCTCTCTTTAAATCATCCATAGTCTCAGTAGGCTGATGTGCTTCTCCCCACCAAGTTCTTTCTTCGTAAGGTTGACTAGTATCTCTATCACTAGTCTCATTTGAATAGAGTCCCATCTCTTTTGCGACATCATTTATAGCTTTACCATAGTGCCAATGACCAGTCCATTGATCATCAATGTGTCTCTTAACTACAGCTCTAGCAAATGTTAAAGATCCCTTAGTAACTTCATCAACTGGCCAGCCAAAATATGCCCGTGCTTTTCCCATCAAATCAGCAGCAAATAAAGAAACTTCTTCCAATTGTTCGTCTGTCAAATTATTAACATCAACCATAATTTTCTTATCTGAATCAGTTGAAATGAATTTGTTTTTCTTTAGAGCGTCTTTAAAGTAGTCTATATCGGCTTGAGTAGCAGTATGATTAATCTCATAGTTTTTGAATGCTTGTTTGTATTTATCTAAATCAGGAATGACAATTGTATTTTTTGTCATATCCTGTAAATATTTAATTTTATCTGCTATTTTATTTACTTCATTTTGTTGTACCTCAGCTTTATTAGCTGCCTGATCACTGATTTGTTTATTAGTATCAAATTTTGTTTGTGCGATAGATTCTTGAGTACTTGCAGTATCTCGAGATTGCTGAGACTCTTTTAAATTGTTGTTAGCATTATTATAATTATCTGTCTTAGAATCAAATTCAGATTTTTTATTATTAAAATCAGTAATATCTTTATTAACTATTTCACGTATTGAGTGTAATTGGTCCTGACTTTGCTCTACTCCAGTATTTTTTAATGCATCTTCAGCAGTCTTCACATCTTGGTCTGCTTGAACTTTATCAGCTTGTTTTCGTTCCACTGCTAATTTCTTAGCGTTAACATCTTTATTTGCATTGTCAATAGCCTTTTGTGCAACTGAAGTCTGTGCTTGTGCATTTATAAGATCATTTTGTTTGGAATTAACAGTATTGGTTTTATCTGTTATATCTTTTTGTGCATTTTCAATTGCACCTGGTTTATTAGCTTGATCAGCTAATTTTTGTGCATCTTTTTGCTCAGCATTTGCCTTATCTAATGTTGACTTTTTGACTTGCTCTTGTTGTTGAGCAGCACTTGTTTGCGTATTTTGTGCTTCATAATCTTGATTAGCTTTAGTTGCTTGTTTTTTAGCATTTTCTAAAGCATCTTGAGCAAGATCACGATTAGTTTTAGCAGTATCGACATTTTGTTGAGCAGTCTTTACATCTGCCTCAGCACTGTCTTTTGCACTGCTAACTGTGGCAATAAGTGCGGATGAATCGTCATCTTCTGCGGCTTGAACTTTATTAGCATTGTTCATTGATACAAATGAAAGTCCAATAAGCACACTGGCTACTCCGACAGTCAATTTTCTGATTGAGAATCTTTGCAACTTTTTATCAAACATATAACATACCCCTTATTTAATCATTAAGATTTTGTTACCTATTTGGTATATCACGAATTTTTTCAACCGTCTCAAAATCTGCAGATTTACCATTTTTATTTTGAAAAAAATTATTATTTACCATTTTATGTGGCAAATATGCAGAATCTAAGATTTCAGTTTTTTCTTATCATATAATAAAAAATATTAAA
>NZ_CANBCP010000030.1 GCF_947367085.1 uncultured Lactobacillus sp.
GAGTAGTAAAACCATTTCCTGTTACAAAAAAGGTTACTGCAAAATCATCAAGAGAATAAGTCAAAGCCATAAAAAAGCCTGCCAAAATACCTGGAGTGATTGCAGGTAAAGTTATTTTTGAAAAAGTCTGCCAAGAATTTGCACCTAAATCTGCAGCTGCATCAACTAATGAGTGATCAAATTCCTTAAGCCGTGGTAAAACCATCAAAACTACAATTGGAATAGAAAAAGCTATATGGCTCAATAAAACCGATCCAAATCCTAAACCAATACCCAAAGCGGTAAAAAAGATCAAAAAGCTTGCTCCAATAATAACATCAGGTGAAACCATTAAAACATTATTGAGTGCTAAAAAACTCTTTTTCATCTTTTTAGATTTAGTTTGATCAATTGCAATTGCGCCAAAAGTTCCAATAATTGTTGCAATCAGACTAGAAAGCAAGGCTAAAACAATAGTTTCTAAAAAAATAGCCAATAAGCGATTATCACTAAATAAATCTTGATAATGTGCCCAAGTAAAATGTTCAAAATGGTCCATATTTTGTCCACTTGAAAAAGAATAGTAAATCAAATAAAAAATGGGCAAATACAACAAAAACAAAACTAGTGCCAGATAAATACGTGAAATTTTTATATGTTTCAAAGTTCTATCCTCTTTTTACGGTGATGACTATCAGAAGATGTAGTGATCAGCATTACGACAACCATCAAGAAAATCAAGATAACGCCAATAGTCGATCCCATCGGCCAATTCATAGTGGTCATAAAGTACTCTTCGATAGCAGTCCCCAGTGTAATAACTCGATTTCCTCCAATCAAGCGAGTAAGCATAAATAATGACAAAGATGGGATAAAAACAGCTTGTACTCCAGCTTCTACGCCACTTTTTGATAGCGGCCATAAAACTTTAATAAAGGTTTGCCACTTATTAGCCCCCAAATCACGGGCTGCTTGAATAACTGCGGGATCAATATCCGCAATTGCATTATAAATGGGTAAAATCATAAAAGGAATTTCGATATAAGCTGCTACAAAAATAAAAGCAAAATTTGTAAACAAAATATTTTTAGGACCAATTCCAAAGAGGTCTAAAAACTTGTTAACTAAACCATGTTGACCAAAAATGCCGATAAAGGCATAAGCTTTGAGCAATAAGTTTATCCATGTCGGCAAAATAATTAACAGTAACCAGAATTGCTGATTTTTCAATTGGCTTAAAATATAGGCAACCGGATACGAAACTAACAACGTAAATAAAGTAATCAAAAATGCATACCAAAAAGAATTCAAGGTCATTCTTAAAAATGTTCCGTCAACAAAAAACTGCCTAAAATTGTTCAAACTGAAACCATGACCATCAGAAAACGCATTAATGGTAATTAATACTATTGGAGCAATTACGAATAAAATTAACCACACAACATATGGTATGACAAAGATCATCCTACTTTTCTTCATCTTCTTGGTCCTCATCTCCTTCATATGCTTCAAGCCTTCTATCAAATTCTGCTTCACTTTCACCAAAGCGCATTACGTGAATATCTTCTGGATCAAAGAATAAACCGATTTCTTTACCTATCTCAGTTGAGTTAGTAGAATGAATCAGCCACTCATTTTCATCACTGTCTTTAGCCTTTATTTCAAAGTGATCACCCAAAAACAACTGACTTTCTACATGAACACGTAATTTTCCATCTTTAATATCAACTATATCTAAATCTTCCGGCCGCAAAACCACTTCAACTTTTTCTCCTGGCTTGATACCAGCATCTGCACATTCAAAACGATGGTTACCAAATTCGACCTCGTAGTCCTTAATCATTCTTCCAGTCAAAATATTCGAATCACCGATAAAGCGAGCTACAAAATCATTTACTGGCTCATCGTAAATATCTACAGGACTACCACTTTGCTGAATTTTTCCTTCATTGAGGACAAATATCTCATCACTCATCGCTAATGCTTCTTCTTGATCGTGAGTAACAAAAATAAAGGTAATCCCTAGTTTTTTTTGAATTTCTCGTAATTCAAATTGCATATCTTTACGCAATCTCTTATCTAAAGCAGATAAAGACTCATCTAAAAGTAAAACCTGCGGTTCGTTAACTAAGGCTCTTGCAATAGCAACACGTTGCTGCTGACCACCAGATAATTCTGAAATTTCTCGACTAGCATAGCCATCTAGTTGAACCATGTGTAAAGCCTCTTTAACGGCCATCTTGATTTCTTGTTTATCCTTTTTCTTAAGCTGTAGACCAAAAGCAACATTTTCAAACACATTCATATGCGGGAAAAGCGCATAGTTTTGAAAAACAGTATTGATCTGACGCTTAGATGCATCCAAGTGCGTAATATCTTGTCCATCAAAAAAGACTTTTCCTTTAGTTGGTTCACTAAAACCAGCAATAATTCTTAAAATAGTTGTTTTACCTGATCCTGAAGGACCTAATAAAGAATAAAATTTTCCTGACTCAATTTTAAGATTAATGTTTTTTAAAGCAACAAAGCCATCATCATATTCTTTTCTAACATGTTCTAACTTTATAATATCTTTCATCCCAAATTCACCCATTAAAAAAGCTGCAAGTCTTGACACTTGTAGCTTTAAGACTCTTTAGTCCTTTTGTTTTCCAATAATTCTAACTTCTGTTTCTAACTTCACATCAAATTTCTCTAAAATTTCTCTTTGAATTAAATGAATCAAGTTCAAATAATCAGTTGCCGTAGCTCCACCAACATTAATAATAAAACCAGCATGCTTCATGGAATCTTCTGCACCACCGATTCTCTTACCTTGAAGGCCTGCTTTAATAATCATCGGTCCTACATAATGGCCTTTTGGACGCTTAAAGACACTCCCACAAGATGGATATTCTAAAGGTTGTTTTGCTCTTCTTAAACCATTGAAATATTCCATTTTATCCTTAATAGCCAATTTATCGCCAGGTTCAAGGCCAAATGTTGCGCTAACCACAATATCGCCATTATCTTGAACAACCGAATAACGATAACCAAAATTCATTTCATCATGTGTATAAGTCTTAAATTCACCATTACGTGTCAAAACTTTAACAGACTTGATTACAAACTCGGTTTCACCGCCATAAGCGCCTGCGTTCATAAAGACTGCACCACCGACGCTACCAGGAATTCCAGCCGCAAATTCTAATCCGGTTAAACCAGCCTGACAAGCTTTTTCGGAAGTATCGATAATTCTCGCCCCAGCATCAGCAGTCACTGTATAATTCTTTTTATCAGCTGTAATTTTATTCATTTTGGTTAAAATTAAAACTAAACCATCAATTCCACCATCACGAATAATTAAATTAGAAGCATTTCCTATCACGGTTAATTCAATACCTAATTCTTTAGTTGTTTCAACTAATTTTTTCAGTTCCGATAGATCCTTAGGAAAAGCCAAAAACTCAGCAGGACCACCAGTTTGAGTAAAAGTGAATCGACTCAGTGGAACATTTTCTTGAATATCAATCCCCTGTTTTTGTAAATCCATTAACTTCATTTTTAGCGGCTCCTTTTATTGGTTATATCCATATAATCATAACTCAAAAAAGGTCTATTAATCTACCATATGCTATACTAAAAATAAATAAAAAGGAGATTACTATGAATTTTACTGCAATGGACTTTGAAACAGCTAATCATTATCCAGAAAGTGCCTGTTCACTAGCCTTAGTTTTGGTGCGAGATAATAAGATTATCGACCAATTTTATACTGTGATTAATCCACAGATGCCTTTTGATGGCCAAAATATAAAAGTTCATGGCATTAATGCTGATGATGTTAAGAATGCGCCAACAATGGCTGAGGTTTGGCCAAAAATCAAACCTCTATTTCAGCCAGGGATGTTAGTTGCCGCTCATAATGCTCGTTTTGATTGTAATGTCATGGAAAAATCTCTTGCCCGCTATGACATTAAAACTCCACATTATATGGCTATTGACACTTTAGCTAGCAGTAAATTATTTGAACCAGATTTAGAAAATCATAAGCTCGATACAGTCTCTGAAGCTTTAAATATTAATTTATGGCATCATCATAATGCTTTAAGCGATAGTCAAGCTTGTGCAGAAATTTTAATTAAACAAAATGAACAGTTCGGTGATGAGCCTATAAAAAAAATAGTTAAGCTTGTTTAAAACTTAACTAGTTTTTTCTATTTATCAAATTCTTGTAATACGCTGTCCCACCACTGTTTATTACGAATACCTTTTGCTTTTACTTCAATTATTCGCTTAGTTGAATTCCATGAATCATCTACTCTTTTAATTGTTAGCTGTAAATAATCATCAGGTAAAGAATCAATAATAAACTGTGGCCACTCAATGACTACCAAACCATCTTCAGCTAAATAAGCTGGCATATCAATACTAGACAAGTCCCCATCTTCTAGACGATACATATCCATATGAAAAAGTGGCATTTTTCCTTCTCGATATTCTCGGACAATCGTAAAAGTTGGACTTTTAACAGGACGTTTAATTCCAAGCGCACGGGCAATTCCTTTAGTCAAAGTGGTCTTGCCTGCTCCTAAATCTCCATTGAGTAAAAGCAAATCATGACCTTGGGCCTTTTGCCCTAGAAGTTGTCCAAGTTTTTGCATTTGCTGGTCTGAATCAATTTCAATACTTGCCATATTCTTACTCCATATTAGCTTGAGCAGCAGTTAGAATTCCAAGCAAGAATACATCTTCACTGCTTGCTCCTCTAGACAAGTCATTAATTGGTGCAGCTAAACCTTGTAATACTGGACCTACGGCTTGATAGTTCCCCATTCTTTGGGCTACTTTGTAAGCAATATTTCCAGATTGTAATTCAGGGAAAATAAAGACATTTGCGTGACCTGCAACACTTGATCCTGGAGCTTTTGACTCACCAACTGCTGGAACAAATGCAGCATCAAATTGTAATTCTCCATCACAAGCAATTTCAGGATGTTTTTCATGCATAATTTCAGTAGCCTCGACAACTTTTTCAACCATTGGTCCTTGAGCCGATCCCTTTGTTGAAAAACTTAACATTGCTACTTTAGGATCCATTTTAAGCATTTTAGCCGTCTGAGCAGATTGATAAGCTATTTCGGCTAAAGTTTCACTATCTGGATCAATATTGATCGCACAATCTGCAAAGATGTATTTTTCATCATCTTTTTCCATAATCATTGCCCCAGAAACGCGACTCATATTCTTCTTTGTTTTAATAATTTGTAAGGCTGGACGCACTGTATCAGCGGTAGAATGTGTAGCGCCAGATACCATTCCATCAGCTTTCTTTTCATAAACCAGCATAGTACCAAAATAAGATGGCTGCTCAAGCATCTTGCGACATTGTTCTTCGCTATTTTTGCCATTTCTTAGATCTACAAGATCTGCCAGCATTTTATCAAAGCCATTATAATTGGCCATATCAATGATTTCGATTGAACCTAAGTCAATATTTGCTTTTTGAGCTGCAGCAGTAACTGCTTTGGGGTTTCCTAAGACTATTGGTTCTAAATAGCCACCTTCATTTAGTCTTGCAGCTGCATTTAAAATACGGCTATCAGTTCCTTCAGGAAAAACAATGGTCTTCTTATTTTCAAGCGCCTTATTTTTTAATAATTCAAATACTTTCATTAATTGGACCTCACTTTTTTCTTTTTATTTTACCTTAATCAAAGCATGATATAAAATTTTAAACTACTTCATTCTCACTTACTTCTGCTGGCAGTTGCCAATCAATTGGATTTTCACCGTATGACAATAAAGCCTTATTGCATTTTGAAAATGGACGTGAACCAAAAAATCCACGATTAGCTGAAAAAGGACTCGGATGAGGAGATTTAATTATAGTGTTTTTACTAGTGTCAATTAAGGGAATCTTATTTTGAGCAAACCTACCCCATAAAATAAAAACCACCTTACCTCGAGCACTTAAAGCTTTGATTGCCGCATCTGTCACTAGTTCCCAACCTTTTCCCTGATGACCATTTGCATGTCCATATGGAACTGTCAAAACTGCATTTAAAAGCAAAACTCCTTGGTCTGCCCATTTTTTTAAATATCCATGCTTTACTGGAACTGCGCCAACATCATCATATAATTCCTTATAAATATTTTGTAGAGATGGCGGAAGCGCAATACCAGGATTAACACTAAAACTCATACCGGTTGCCTGTCCCGGATTATGGTATGGATCTTGGCCTAAAATTACTACTTTGGTATCAGCAAAAGATGTTAATTTAAAAGCTGTAAAAATATGATACATATCTGGGAATATCTTTTTTGTCGCATATTCAGTTTTCAAAAAATTATGAAGTTCTTGATATTGTTTACTTTCAAAAACCGGATCTAAAATTTCATCCCAGTCATTTCCAATTAATTTTTTCATCAATACCTTCCTCAATATATTTGTGAATCTGGTTTCATGATATCATAAACATAGAAAGATGTCGGAGGTTAGATCATGATTAAATTAATCGCTAGTGATATGGACGGTACCTTATTAAATTCTAAGATGCAAATTTCCCAAAAAAATATCGATGCAATTAAAAAAGCACAAGCAAACGGTATTGAATTTTTAATAGCTACTGGCCGTGCCCCTGCAGAATCAAAAAAACTTGTTCAAAGTACTGGTGTGAAAACTGGATTCATTAATTTAAATGGAGCTATGGTATTCAACAGCCAAGGCAAACTAATGGTAAAAGAACCAATCAAACGTGATAAAGCTTTAGAGATTATTCACCTTTTAGAAAAAACAGGGTATTATTTTGAAATAATTACCGCCGAACATGTTTATTCAAATTCTCGAATGCATCGAATTGCTAATTTTGCTCATCTCGTTACTGGCTTGAATAAAAATATTAGTTTCAAACGTGCCGTTTCTGTAGCAGCTGGTTCAGATCAAGTCTTAAAGGTTAATTTTGTTAAGGATTATCGAGAGCTTATCTCACAGCCTAATTTCGAAGTTATGAAATTAATAGCATTTAATGATCGTGGCGAAGAGGCTTTTGTTAATATCAAAAAAGATTTATCCAAATTGGGTGATATCGTGGTTACGGCTAGTGGTGCTAATAACATTGAAGTTAACAGTATTAAAGCACAAAAAGGTATTGCTTTAATGGATTATGCTAAATTACGTGGTTATAAAAAACAAGAAGTGGCTGCAATCGGTGATAATTTAAATGATGAATCAATGATCTCAATGGCTGGCTGTGGGGTAGCTATGGCAAATGCCATCCCTAAAATAAAAGAATTAGCCAGCTTTGTAACCAAAAATAATAATGAAGACGGAGTAGCTTATGCGATTGAGCATTTTTTAAGTGAGAAGTAATATGAAATATTATATTTTACTGAATAAAACCAATACATTAGGACAAATTCCCGTTGAAAAAAAGCATAAGACTGATTTCTTTCTTTGTGGAAATTTAGATAATGTAAACCACACTATTGTTTTATATGATAGCTTTCACCATGAATTAGGACGTCTGTACCTTGATAGTAGTTCTAAAATGATTAAATCTTATACAATTGACGTTGTCCATCATTCATTAGTTAAAGTTAAAAAAGTAAATAGTCATCTTGCCAATCTTTTTTATATTACTCGGCTCAATTATTGGGTTAGCGGGAATATCAAAAAGGGAAACTATGCTTTTTATTCAGGCATAAAAAAAGTGGCTAGCGTGGAGACACTGGTCACTTTTGACGGAACGGGGTTATGTTGTTCAATTTCACGTCCAGAGGACGTTCCTTTTATCTTATTAATTAGTATTTTATTTACTCAATGGCACACAACGCCATTAAAATTACCACAACTTAACTTAATGAAGCGACCAGTGTCAGCCTAATCTACATTTAGACGTCGAAACTTCCAATGTTCGTTTTCAAAATTAGTCAAAAGCTCTGAAGTCCGCAAATTTGAATTACACAAAAACTCAAGATGAGCCATGCTTGTTTCTAATTCTTTATAAATTTGTTTTACTTCTCCATAGCAGTCATGAGAAACCCAGTGATATATTCTCTTATAAATAGCATCGGTTTCTCTTTTTAATACCTCTTTTGAAAAAATCGGCTGCTCATCGTGCTTTTCTTTTACAAAATCATGTAAATAATTTTGTAGCTGTTCACAGATACAACGCTTGCTTGCTAGAGAGTAGACATTCTTATAAAAAATTTCTTCTCTCTTAATATGATGAAGCAAGACATAAAAGTTATCCTTGAGCTTGGGATAATTATACATCATCATTTCTTCGCGTATCTTTGAATTGACGCAAATCCCCAAAAAGTAGAACTTGTTTTTGTACTTTTTATAAAATGCCTGTCGATTAAAGCCAGGCATTTGACCTAAAACTTTCGTTATAGATAGCGTTGTTACCTCTTCTTTAGATAACCTTTCGTAAATTAATTCCTGTGCATGTCGAAAATTGATTGGCATACACTAATCCTCCTTACTTTATAGAATAATTCTTAGAAGTACTTAGCATATCAGGTTCTACCAAATAAAGCAATATAAAATTAAAAAGAGTATATAAATTTATACTCTTTTTATCATATGATCATACTTACGCTCACCTATTTGCATAGTAGATACTGTCTCAAAACCTTTATATTCATATAGACGTTGAGCGCGCGGGTTATCCTGATCGACATTTAAGCTAATTACATTATAACCATGTTTCTTAGCTACTTGTGGAGCAATAGCAAGCAAAGAAGATCCAATTCCCTCTCCCCAATGATCAGGGCTAACTGCAAGTGCATCAATATACCATTCACCTGGTAAGGCTTCTTGATCAGTAAAAACTTCAGTTTCTTGGGGTAAATGTGCTTTAGCTAAACTTGGTTTCAATGACATATCAATGATAGCCTGATCTTCGTAGCTATACATGTCAATTAAACCAATCGCCTTATCTTGCCCATCAGTGTCTACCCATATTCGATTTAAAGAATAGCGATAATGATTTGAATAAAACGCTTTTTGCATAAGTTCATAAAACTGACCTTCTGGTAGAGCCTTAATAGTTTTCATATCCATTTCTTCAAATATCTGATTCAATATTGGAAAAACAAATGGAAAATCTCTTCTTTCAGCTTTTCTAATCATTTCTACCTCACACGATATTTTCGACGCAATTCTCGATCTTGGTCTCTCTTTTTAATTGTTTGACGTTTATCATATTGCTTCTTACCTTGACCCACACCGATTAATACTTTCGCAAAGCCATGTTTTATATAAACTTTCAAAGGGATGATGGTCATTCCCTGCTGACTTTGAATACCAGCCAAACGTGCAATTTGTTTTTTGTGTAATAATAATTGACGTTTTCTCAATGGATCATGGTTAAAGATATTCCCCTGCTTATATTCGCTGATATGAACATTTTCTAAGTAGGCATTGCCGTTAATAATCTGAACATAACCATCACGTAAATTAATTCTCCGAGCACGGATTGACTTTATTTCCGTCCCAGTCAAGGCAATCCCAGCTTCTAGAGTCTCCTTAATAAAATAGTCATGTCCAGCTTTTTTATTTTGAGCTATTAAATTGTCTGTTTTTTCTTTCATAATTTTTGTCTTATTTATGATTTACACGAACAGCTGAATTTGTTCTCTTTCTAATGGTAAAACCGTTATTTCTATTATTTGAAGAGCGACGTCTTGAATTATTAGAACGACGACCCTTGTTAAAACTTCTCTTACCTTTATTTCCTTTAGATTGTGGATTCTTTGGAGCATTCGGATCGTAGATTTCAAAGTCGATTTGATGCTGTTCAACATCTGCTCTTATCAACTTAACTTTTATTGGCATCCCAATCTTAAATTGTTTATGCGAATTTCGTCCAGTTAAAGTTAAGGATTTTTCGTCGAAATTATAGAAATCATCATTTAAATTAGAAATGTGGATCAAACCTTCAACAGTATTTGGTAATTGAATAAACATTCCAAAACTAGTTACCGAAGAAACGATTGCATCAAAAGTTTGACCAACTTTATCAGCCATAAATTCAGTCATCTTCAAATCATTGACACTACGTTCAGTATCAATTGAGCGTCTTTCTTGAGTTGAAGTTTGTTCAGCAACTTCTGGTAATTTAGATTTAAAGTGATCTTTTACTTCTTTACCCTTACCTTGCTCAGCATATTGATGAATCATTCTATGTACCATCAAATCTGAATAACGACGAATTGGTGAAGTAAAGTGAGTATAGTATTCAGCTGCCAAACCAAAGTGTCCCAAAGGATCAGGTGAATAGTGAGCTTGTTTTAAGCTGCGAAGCATCATCATTTGAACAACAGCTTCTTCTGGAGTTCCTTCAGTTTTAGAAACAATCTTTTGTAAGTCTTTTGGTTTTACATCATTTGGATCTGCTTTTACATTTAAGCCAAACGCACTCACAAATTCAAAGAAAGACTGCATTTTTTCTTGATCAGGAGTTTCATGAACACGGTATAAAAACGGCAAGTTTTTCTTATAGTAGTCTTCTGCAACCGTTTCATTTGCCATTAACATAAAGGATTCGATCATTTTTTCAGCAGTACCACGTTCATGTAAAACAATATCTGTCGGCTTGCCCTTTTCATCAACAACAATCTTTGCTTCTGGTTCTTCAAAGTCAATTGCTCCGCGCTTATGACGATTGTTGTACAAGATATTATGAAGTTCAGCCATATCTTCAAGCATTGGTTTTAACTTACGATACTTATCTTCTTCAGGATCTGGACGATTTGGATCTAGAGTTTGGTTAACTTTGTTGTAAGTTAATCGACCATGTGATTTCATAACTGAAGGATAAATCTTGTATCCAACACGTTTACCTTCAGGTGTAATTTCCATATCACATGATAAAACTAATCTTTCAACACCTTCATTTAAAGAACAAATTCCGTTAGATAGTCTAAATGGAAGCATAGGAATTACACGATCCACTAAATAAGTACTGTTTCCACGTGCAAATGCTTCCTTATCCAAAGGAGTGCCCTCTTTAACGTAATGAGAAACATCCGCAATATGGACTCCCAATTTGTAGTTGCCATTTGGTAGTTTTTCTACTACAACAGCATCGTCAAAGTCTTTAGAATCGTCTCCGTCAATAGTTACTGCAGGTTGGTCAGTAATATCTATTCTTCCTTTTTTATCTTCTTCAGTTACATGGTCAGCAATAGCATTAGCTTGATCCATCGCTTCTTTAGGCCATTCAGTGCGGATATCATTGTCAACAACAATCGACATAATATCAACACCAGGATCATTTTTATTACCAATAGTCTGCAAAGCTACTGCTTCCATTTCATCTGGTTGATCTTCATCAGGGTACTTTTTAATCGAAATTTGTACCATATCACCCATTTGAGGCTTAAGACCAGTATCTGAAATGTTAATCTTATATTTCTTTAGCTTACGATTTTCGCTTGTTACATAGCCAATAAAACCAGACTTTTCAACTGTTTCATCAGAATAAGGATGAAATTCACCAACTAAAGTTTCAACGCCACGTTCAACAATTTTTTCAATTTTACCTTCTGGTCCTTTACCATTCCAAGGATTAGCTCCAGCTACAATTTTTACTTGTACGCGGTCACCATCAATTGCAAATTGGGTATTATGTTTATCAATGAATACATCTTCAGCTTGTTCATCATCTAATCTAACAAAACCAAATCCCTTATCATTTGCCTTAAAGATACCTTCGACAATGATATTTTCTTGATTTAATTGATATTTCCCTTTACCATTTGTTATTATCTTTTTCTCACGCTCTAAAAATGTTAAAGCTTTGACAAGATCTGAAAATTCGAATCTTTGATCTCTACTTAAATTTCTCTCCAATTCATCTACATCAAATTGAGCTTGAGGATTATGACGGAAGTTTTAATATACTCCAGCCAATAAACGTTCATTTTGTGTCATTTCAACACCTCATTATAAAAATTTTTTAGGCAAAAAAAGAAAAAAGCCATCCTCAAAGAGGCGGCCTTTTCATTTACTTTGATGATAATATTGCCAAAATAATTGCAAGAATGAAGAAGAGTACCAATAATACTCCGGTAATTTTCTCCATTAAAGCCTCAAAACCTCGCTTCTTGGTTTGGCCGCTAAATACTGCACCGCCAGACAAAGCGTTTAAGGCATCTTGTTGCTTTTGCGGCTGCATCAACGTTGCAATAATAATTAAAAAGCTAACGATGATCAGTAGCGTCATGACTAAGTTATACAAAGCGCTGCCTCCATTGCCTAAATATTAACTACTATACGATTTTAACATAAATCGAATTAGAATGCGAAAAATAGTAAATTCATCTTACTCTTAATAACAATATTCATACTTTGTTTCAATTAGTATAACATTACTATTCAATCTTCAAAATAAGATTCTCAATTTAATTGCGAAAAAAATAAAAGATCTCAAAAATTGAGATCTTTTATTAAGACAATTAGTTAAAATTGTTTGTGCAAGTTGTAGAAGCTGTGAATACCCAAGTATTGGCTAGTTGAGCCTAAGGCTTCTTCGATACGCATTAATTGGTTGTACTTAGCAATTCTATCAGTTCTTGACATTGAACCAGTCTTGATTTGACCAGCATTAGTTGCAACAACCAAATCTGCAATAGTAGTATCTTCAGTTTCACCTGAACGGTGAGAAACAACTGCAGTGTAGCCAGCTTCTTTAGCCATTTCAATAGCATCAAAAGTTTCAGTCAAAGTACCAATTTGGTTAACTTTGATCAAGATTGAGTTGGCAACACCCATTTGAATACCCTTCTTCAAGTAGTTGGTGTTAGTAACAAATAAATCATCACCAACGATTTGAACCTTGCTACCTAAACGATCAGTGAAAGTCTTCCAACCTTCCCAATCATTTTCATCAAGAGGATCTTCAACAGAAATTACTGGATATTTATCAACTAAATCTTCGATTAATGAAGTCCATTCTTCAGCAGTATATTCACGGCCATCAGCAACAGTAACGTACTTCTTAGTTTCCTTGTTGTAGAATTCAGAAGCGGCACAGTCAAATGCAATAGCAATGTCTTCACCCGGCTTGTAACCAGCACGTTGAATAGCTTCTACTAAGATTTCGAATGGTTCTTCGTTGTTCTTCAAGTTAGGAGCAAAACCACCTTCATCACCAACAGAAGTTGCTTCGCCACGTTCTTGCAAGATACTCTTCAAAGTGTGGAAAGTTTCTGCACCCATTCTTACAGCTTCGTGAATTGAACTTGCTCCAACAGGCATAATCATGAATTCTTGGATGTCAACGTTGTTATCTGCATGCTTACCACCATTAATAACATTCATCATTGGAGTTGGTAAAACGTGTGCATTTGGTCCACCTAAGTATTCATATAATGGTAAACCAAGTTCATCAGCTGCAGCACGTGCGCTAGCTAATGAAACAGATAAAATTGCGTTAGCACCTAGACGCCCCTTGTTTGGAGTACCATCTAAATCTAACATAGTTTGGTCAATTAAACGTTGATCAGTAACGTCTAATCCAATAACTGCCTTAGCAATTTCACCATTAACATTTTCAACAGCAGTTAATACGCCTTGACCACCAAAACGTGACTTGTCGCCATCTCTTAATTCAACAGCTTCATGTTCACCAGTAGATGCACCAGATGGAACAATAGCACGGCCAAAGCCACCTAATTCAGTATAAACTTCAGCTTCAACAGTAGGGTTACCACGAGAGTCAAGCACTTCGCGTGCGTGAATATCAGTAATTACAGACATGGAAATTCTCCTTTTAAATCCGTTAAAAATAAATTGTTTACAATATTAATAATTAATCTTGGTAGTTAACTAAAGCTAAGAATGATTCTGGATCAAGTGAAGCTCCACCAACTAATCCACCATCAATATCTGGTTTAGACATTAATTCTTTAACATTAGCTGGTTTTACTGAACCACCGTATTGGATACGAACGTTTTCGGCAGTTTCTTCATTGTACAAGTCTTTAACAGTTTCGCGAATAGTCTTGCACATTTCTTCAGCTTGATCAGCAGAAGCAGTCTTACCGGTACCAATAGCCCAGATTGGTTCATATGCGATAACAAGCTTAGAAACTTGTTCTGCAGTTAAACCTTCTAAAGCAGCTTTAATTTGTGAAACTACCCATTCTTCTTGTTTGTTAGCTTCACGAGTTTCAAGTGATTCACCACAACAAATAATTGGAGTTACACCATTAGCAAATAAAGCCTTAGCTTTCTTGTTAATGTCTTCGTCAGTTTCGTGGAAGTAACCACGACGTTCTGAGTGACCAATAATACAGTAGTCAATACCCATTTCGTTTAAAACCTTAGGTGAAGTTTCACCAGTAAATGCACCTTCAACTTCAAAGTATGCATTTTCTGCACCAGTATGTAAGTTTGAACCTTCAGCAGTCTTCTTTAAAACGTAAAGGTCAACTGCAGGTGCAGCAATAACTGATTCAACTTTACTTGGATCTGGTAACTTATCTTTAACAGCGTTAACAAATTCAATAGTTTGTTCTGGGTTCATATGTAACTTCCAGTTACCAGCAATAATTGGTGTACGCATTTAAAAATTCCTCCTAATTTTACTTGTCTGAAACGCAAGCGATTCCTGGTAATTCTTTACCTTCAAGGTAGTTAAGAGAAGCTCCACCACCAGTAGAAATGTGGCTGATCTTAGGAGCAATTCCTAATTGCTTAGCAGCAGCAGTTGAGTCACCACCACCGATAATAGTAACGGCATCCTTCAAATCAGCTAATGCACGACCAACTTCCAAAGTACCTTCTGCGTAATTTGGCATTTCAAATGCACCCATTGGTCCATTCCATACAACAGTCTTAGCATCCTTTAAGATGTCTCTGAATTTTTCAACAGTCTTAGGACCGATATCAAGACCCATTTCATTGTCAGGAATGTCATCACCCACAACTTCGTGAGGAGCATCATTTGAAAATTCGGTTGCTGCAACGTTATCTACTGGTAATACGATCTTGTCGCCAGCCTTTTCAAGCAAACTCTTAGCAAGTTCAACCTTGTCAGCTTCAAACAATGATTTACCAATCTTGTGGCCTTGTGCAGCTAAGAAAGTGTAAGCCATACCACCACCGATTAAAATGTGGTCTGACTTAGGAATTAAGTTTTCAATAACACCAATCTTATCTGATACTTTAGCACCACCAAGAATAGTTACAAATGGGTGAACTGGGTTTTCAACAGCATCACCTAAGAACTTAATTTCTTTTTCAAGTAAGTAACCAGCTGCTGCAGGCTTACCAGCCTTCTTCATAGCAGTTGCAATACCAACGTTTGAAGCGTGACTTCTGTGAGCAGTACCAAATGCGTCGTTTACGAACACATCGCCAAGACTTGCCCAGTATTCACCAAGCTTAGGATCGTTCTTAGATTCACGCTTACCAAAGTCGTTATCGATATCTTGGAATCTAGTGTTTTCAAGAACTACAACGTCACCATCGTTCATCTTGTCGATAGTTTCTTCAACTTCTTTACCTTCATTTTCTGGAACAAAGGTTACAGGCTTGTTCAATAATTCGCTTAAACGTTCTGCAACTGGACGTAATGTTAATTCTTTCTTGTCAGCATCAGATTTAACACGACCCAAGTGACTAAGCAAAATAGCCTTACCACCATGTTCGATGATGTACTTAATAGTTGGTAATGCTGCAACAATACGGTTGTCATCACCGATCACACCGTTCTTAATTGGAACGTTGAAATCAACACGAACTAATACTTTTTTACCTTTAAGATCTTTAAGATCTGAAACAATTAATTTAGCCATTAAACTAATAACCCTCCATGATGGACATTTTGAAAAAAGGCGGAGGAAGCAATTCCCTCCGCCTTCTCTCTGCATAACTTAAACCAATAAATTAAATTAATGATTAAAGAGTAGCAAATTTCAATAAAGTACGAACCATTTGGCAAGTGAATGAGTATTCGTTGTCGTACCAAGCAACAGTCTTAACTAATTGCTTGTCACCTGCAGTAGTTACCATAGTTTGAGTTGGGTCAAAGATTGAACCAGCAGTCATACCTAAAACATCAGTTGAAACGATGTCGTGGTCGTTGTATGCAAATGAAGGACTTTCGTACTTCTTCATAGCTGCGTTAACTTCATCAGCAGTTACGCTCTTACCTAAGATTGAAACTAATTCAGTTACAGAACCATCTGGAACTGGAACACGTTGTGCGTGACCGTTCAACTTACCGTTCAATTCTGGAATTACAAGACCAATGGCCTTAGCAGCACCAGTTGAGTGAGGAATGATGTTGATAGCTGCAGCACGTGCTGAACGGAAGTTACCGCCACGTACAGGACCATCCAAGATCATTTGAGTTGAAGTGTAAGCGTGGATAGTAGTCATAGTACCAACTTCAATGCCGAATTCTTTTTGTAAAGCATTAACCATTGGTGCCAATGAGTTAGTAGTACATGAACCAGCTGAAACGATCTTGTCGTCAGCAGTCAAAGTGTCATCGTTTACTGAGTAAACGATAGTCTTAAGGTCGTTACCTGCAGGAGCTGAAATTAAAACTCTCTTAGCACCAGCCTTAAGGTGAGCTTCTGACTTAGCTTTGCTAGTGTAGAAACCAGTACATTCAAGAACAAAGTCAACACCATCGTTCTTAACCCATGGAATGTTTTGTGCTTGTGGTTCTGCGTATACACGGTATTTCTTGCCGTCTACAACGATTGAGTCGTCAGTAGCTGAAACTTCGTGGTTGAAAGTACCATGAGTTGAGTCGTACTTAAGTAAGTGTGCTAAAAGTGCTGGAGTAGTTAAGTCGTTAATTGCAACAACTTCAATATCCTTTGACTTTTCGCCTAAATCCATAATACGACGGAATGCTAAACGACCGATACGGCCGAAACCGTTAATACCAATTTTAACTGTCATATCCAATATTCCTCCTTAGGAATCTATGTAACAATTTATTTTAAACGGGAATTACTTCCCCTTTAAAACCATATTTGAGGCTCCTTCATCTGTGATTAACCACGTCTGTTTTGGAGCATGATGCATGTAAGCTTGAATTGCCTTAGCCTTTTTTGAACCTGAAGCAATTGCAAATACATGAGGTATTTTATCAAGATCTTCCAATTGTAAACCTATCCTTGGAATTCTCTCTACTAATCTGCCTTGCTGGTCGAAGAAATACCCGAAACATTCGGCCACAGCGCCTTTTTCACGTAGACGTGATTTAGTAATAACATCTAAATTACGTCGTTTAGCCATTTCTTCAGCTAAACCGATTCCATGAATGGCGACATCACTATTATAAATGTTTGAAATCGCATTCGCAATGTCTGAATCCTGAATTAGTAAATTTAAAGCTTCAGCGGAAACATTTTCAGGAAGATAAAGTCCCTGATGCTTTCCACCAGTACGAGAAGCCATCACTTGAGCAACAGTATTGCTTTGAAATTCAACACTTTCGCCTAGTGCTCCTCTGCCAGGCACAAATAGCAAATCGCGATAACGACTTAGCCTTGGAGATAAATTGGCTCCAACCTTTGCTGTAGTCATACCTCCTAAAACCGTGATGATGTTTTTTCCTAGTGGCATTAAAAGATCTAGCGCTGAATTAAGCTGTTCACTCATTAAATCAAACACACGACTTTGCCGATCACTATCTCCAGGAACCACAATAGCTCTATCAATCCCCAGTTTTTGTGCAAGCTTTTTTTCAATTTGACTTGCATTAAATAAACGATCGATCAAAGGAGCAGCCTCTTTCAAGGTACGCTCTCCTTTATCTGTAAGAACCATCCCATAACTTCTAACTTCAATTAGTCCAAGTTGTTTTAAATAATCAGTTTCAGTTCGAATATTTCTCTCACTTAATCCCAACTTCTTAGCTACAACTCTTCTACCTACTGGAGCCATTATAGAAATCTGTTCCAACACTAGAAAACGTTGTCGAACTATTTTTAGAACATCGGGAACTAAGTTTTGTAACAAGGTTAAATCCGAGTCCATAACTAGCTCCTTCTATTGGGATCATTTTTGTCCCAAGCTGTGTCGCTAAGCGACCCAAAAACACTAAAAATATTAGAGAAATGTTGAATTACTTTAAATTCTTCACTTCTCTTTTCGACATTTTTAGTATAGCAATATGCTTTTTAGAATTCAACCCTAAAACTTGCCTTTATCAAAACATAATTATCTTGGAGAAGACTTTAAAATTTGTTACAATATTATAAGTTAAGTTCCCTTAGTGTAATGGATCGCACGTAAGATTCCGGTTCTTAAAATCTCAGTTCGACTCTGAGGGGGAGCACCTAAATATCAGTGCTAATTGCTGATATATCAATATTTATGTTTTATATTTGACAAATATTTGTCAAAAACAATTTCTTTATTATTTAAAACGGGTTTAGTCCCGTTTTTTATTTTACCTAAAAATAGTTGACCCACCTGTTTTTGTGTGGTTTAATTAGCACTGTACTAATTAGAGTGCTAATTTTAATTTTTAGGAGGTAAAATTAATGCTCGTACCAACAGTTATTGAACAAACAGCACGCGGTGAACGTGCTTATGACATTTATTCACGACTTTTAAAAGACAGAATTATTATGCTTAGCGGTGAAATCAACGACCAAATGGCAAACTCAATCATCGCTCAATTACTTTTCCTTGATGCTCAAGACAATACTAAAGACATTTCTCTTTACATTAACTCACCAGGTGGTGTAATTACTTCTGGTCTTGCAATTATGGACACCATGAATTTTATTAAATCAGATGTTTCTACTATTGCAATTGGTATGGCTGCTTCAATGGCATCTATTCTTTTGACTAGTGGTACTAAGGGAAAGCGTTTTGCTTTACCTAACTCAACTGTTTTAATTCACCAACCTTTAGGTGGTGCTCAAGGTCAACAAACCGACATTCAAATTGCTGCTAATGAAATCTTAAAGAACCGTAAGAAGATTAACGAAATTTTACACGAAACTACCGGTCAACCTTTGGAAAAAATCCAAAAGGATACTGAACGTGACAACTATCTTACTGCTGAAGAAGCTAAAGAATATGGTTTGATCGACGAAATTATGGTTAATAAGAAAAAATAGAAATTGATATTACAATAAAAAGCGAGTCAAATTGACTCGCTTTTATTTTGCTCTTATTTGTTCAGCTAATTCATGTATTTTATGAAATCGATGATTAACACCAGATTTTGATATTGGCCCGTCAGGAACCTTTTGAGCAACTTCTTTTAACGACAATTCAGGATTCTCAAGTCTGAATCTGGCTAAAATTGCTAATTTTTCAGGTAAATTGTCCAATCCACCATTGTCTTGAATTAATTGAATGTCTTCGACTTGTTTAGCTGCAGCATTAGCTGTTTTTTTCAAATTGGCAGTATCACAGTTAACCAAACGATTAACAGAATTACGCATATCGCGCATGATCCTCAAATCTTCAAAAGCTAACATCGCATTAACTGCTCCGACTATATGAAGAAAGTCGCCAATTTTTTCAGCTTCTTTAAGATAAACAATATAACCGCTTCTTCTCTTTGTTTTTTTAGCATTCAAATAGAAATATTTATTCATCAATTCAGCCAAATCATTATTGTGATTTTCATATAAAGAATAGATTTCTAAATGATACCGACTAGTTTCTGGATTGTTCACACTTCCAGAAGCTAGAAAAGCTCCTCGTAAATAAGACATGGCTCTTTGCTCAGAGTCCATTATCTTTTTAGGGATCCCAGTAACAAGTCCCAATTCATCATCAATAACTTGTAAGTCTTTTAATATAAATTTGACATCTTTTTGTAGACGAACTAGATAC
>NZ_CANBCP010000031.1 GCF_947367085.1 uncultured Lactobacillus sp.
AGGTTTCAATCGATTTATCTGAAAAATTTATGCAGCATCTTAAATTAATGGAGTATCAATCAGCTTTCGATCAAATTTTGATTATTGCAAATTACTTTGTTCATCAAACTCAAAGTCATCCTCAAATTATGGATTTCTTATTCTTTAACAGTAATACTTCTTTAATTAACAAAGATATCAATCTTACTGAATTTCCCCTCTTAAAGAAGATGGCAATCTTATCTAAACAAGCAAATAAATCGCACTTATCAGATCAAGACTTCTTTTTACAAATCTGGGCCTTTATCCAAGGTTATGCTCAGCTTGTTAAAAATGGAATTACTGTCTACGATGCACGTTTAGTACGTGAAACTTTGCTGCGTTTAACTAGTGATAAATAAATTTAATTTATAGTATAGCTAGGACTGAATTATATGATTGATAATTATCTGCTTGAAGAACTGGTGACTTTTGCTCGACTTGGCACTTTAGGCAAAACCGCTCAAGAGCTTGGTCTAACTCAACCGGCTCTAACTCATTCAATGAAAAAACTTGAAGATGAATTGAACGTCAAACTTTTTGATCGTAAACCAAACAAGATTTCGTTAACTGAAACCGGCAAATACGCAGCTCGTCAGGCCAAGATTTTACTTGATGACAATACTAATTTTATTAACAAGGTTAAACAATTTGAAAAAAATCAAATTACCATTACAATCGCCGCCAATGCTCCAGGTCCTTTAATTGTTGCTCGAGCTCTCAAAGATCCTAATCTGAACATTAAAGAAAATTTGATTCAAGATAATATCGAAGAATTGCTTGCTGAAGATCAAATTACTTGTTTTTTGACTAACAAGCCAATTGAGCAACGCGATATCACTTCAATTTATTTAGGAACTGAAAACATGTCAGTAAATTTACCTCAATCAGATCCTCTTTCAAAAAATGGATCAGTTAGCTATAGTGACTTAAGAGGCAAAAGTATCATGAGTCCAAATAGTATTGGTTTTTGGCAAAGAATTTATGAAAAAGAAATTCCTGACGCAAAAATCATCTATCAAAACGAAGCGCGTGTTTATAGTGAGATTTTAAATTATTCTATTTTGCCATCTTTTACAACTAATCTTACTGCTATTGATAAAAATTGGGGACTTAATTTACCAGGCAACCGTGTCACAATAGCTTTAGATGATCCAATTGCGGCTCAAAAATTTTATGCTGTATTTTTAAAACAAAATAAAAATCGCCTCGCGCTAGTTATTGAAAAACTCCAAGACCAATGCGCTCAAGTCGATTAATATTTTTATTTAACTATTAGATACCAATCAGCCAGCAGTTTTAGCTTTTGATTGGTATTTTTTTGTAGCATTTGATAACACTGTCACCTTTTGTATTCATCGCCATAGATATAGCGATGAAGCTTTAAATATTGCTGCTCCAGTTTTTTCTCATTAGCATTATCTTTAGCATAATAATATCTTTTTCCTTCTAAACCCTTAGGAGCATAGTTTTGTTTAGCAATTTGATACTGTTCACCAAAAGGTGATTTTAACAATCCTCCACCAGTGATTTCTTTAGCATGTTTATAATGAAAATCTCGCAAGCCAGCTGGCATTGGATGTTGACTAGGGTGGTCGCTATCTTGTTCCAATTTTTGCCATATTTCGTCAAAACTACCAGATTTTGGTGATAAGCACATCAGCATCGTCGCAAACATCAGAGGATATTTTGCTTTAGGCATCCCCACTTTTTCGGCCTGATTAGCTGCTACTACAATCTGAGTAACTTGTTGAGGATTAGCTAGTCCAATATAAGTATAAGGGATTTCACGCAGCCGTCTAACTACAGATGCAAGGTCGCCATTTTTTAGTAAGACTGCCAAATAATATAAAGCCGCATCAGTATCAGAGCCAGCCATCGAATCAGAATATGCAGCCAAATAATCATAATGCTTAGTAGCTCTACGATCATATGCAAAATGTTGCTGCTTTGCATAGCTGCTAACTTGCTCGCTACTTAATTTGTCTTGATCAATAGCATGTAGTGTTTCTAAAATATTGAGTGCGATTCTTACATCACCATCCGCACTTATTGCTATAGTTTTTAGTGCTTCAATTTCAATCTTATCTGACTTTTCATAAAGTAAATGTGCTGCTCTTTTTAAAATGGTAACGACGTCATCTTCGGCCAATAGCTTAAATTCAAAAATTTGACAACGCGATCTTACCGCAGGCACTAGGGACATAACTGGATTCTCCGTCGTAGCACCAATTAAAATTATGTGACCATCTTCTAAGTACGGTAATAAGAAATCCTGCAAAGTTTTCGTCATCCGGTGTATTTCATCAATCAGTAAAACAAAAGTCTGGTCAGGGTATTTTTCAATGATTTTTGTGAGTTTATTCTTATTATCAATTGAAGCATTGAAGCTTTCGAATTCATAGCCATATTCCTTAGCTACAATCCTAGCTAAAGTGGTCTTCCCCGTTCCTGGCGTTCCCCAAAATATTAAAGAAATAGGAACCTTATTTTCAATTATCCTTCTTAAAGATTTATCGCTTCCTAAAAGCTCACTTTGTCCTATAAAATCAGCTAAGCTGTTTGGACGCAAGCGTTCAGCTAATGGTTTATTAATAGTCATAATTTCCTTCTAAAATTAAATCTTGGCTGGAGAATGAATTAAGTTCCAGACCCAATATAGAGACATTAATATAATACTAACATATGCGATCAGAGTGATAATTTGTTCAAAAATCCCACCGACCTTATAGTGTAAAAGAATGCGCTTTTTCTTAGATCGTAAAAATGGTGCAAGCCAGTCAACCCCTTGATGACTAAAACTATCCTCAATCAAATGTAAAAAATATCCTATTACTAGCCCCAACCATAAAGCTGTCCAATAATTCAAAAGGGTAAAACTTTTAAATTGAATCGGCATTAATTTATTCATCAAATAATAAAGTCCACCAGCAAAAACGAGAAAACCAATCAGAGAATGAGTAATTCCGCGATGTCGTAAAAATAAACTAAAGTTAATGATCGATTTTCTACTAGCTGAACTATTATATTCATCGATGTCTGGCAAAGAAGCACCAACCGCTGTCGCAAATAATAACATAAAATTGGCTACTGGATTGGTAAATAAATGATTAGTTGCAATTAAACCAAATTCAACAATTGCCACGCTGGTTAATCGATGAGCACGCGTTAGCACAATCTTTCCCTCCCAAACATATATTCTGATACATTGTACCATACAAAAAGAGCTATTTCTTTAAAAATAGCTCTTTTTCAATAGTAGTTAAGTTAAGTTTTATTTATCTTAAATTTAATCATCTATTTTAATATATGACTTGATAACCTTACGATCCGCCATGTCCTTGTAAGCTTGATCAATCTGATTCAAATTAAATGTCTTAGTAAATACTTTTCCTGGATTAATTCGACTGTCCAAAACCGCTTTTAATAAAATTTCCTTATCATAGGTTGTCACTGAAGCAGGTCCACCAGCAACATACATATTTTTGTAGAAAGTTTCTGATAGATTTAGAGCTTCACCATGTGGTAACCCAACTCGGCCAACTTGAACAGCTTCTTTATTAGATAATTCTGTACCCACGCATTCTAAGACAGCATCTGCGCCTCCGTCAGTCAATTCAATTAACTTCTTGATACCTTGCTCACTTCGATCTGCTACGTTATCAGTTGCTCCAAATTCACGAGCTAAGGCTTCTCTATCTGTATGACGACTGGTAGAAATAATTTGTTTAGCACCGCGCAACTTAGCTGCAATAATAGCGCACAAGCCAACTGCCCCATCACCTAGTACGATAACACTGTCACCTGGTTGAACATTAGCCACTCTAGCAGCGTGATAACCAGTAGCCATTACGTCAGCCAAAGTTAATAAAGACTTAAGCATCCCTTCTGTATAATCACTTGGCTTTCCTGGTACTTTCACTAAAGCCCATTGACCATGTTGAAAACGAACATATTGAGCCTGATAACCAACTGAAAAGTTATCACCTAAATCATGACTTTGACAAACACCATCATATCCAGCTTGACACGTACGGCAATGACCACATCCATGTGTGAATGGAGCAATTACAAAGTCCCCTTTCTTAACACTTGTAATTGCGTCACCAGTATCTTCAACAATTCCGATAACTTCATGACCATCATTATCGTGTCCTTGTTCTTCTTTTCCAGTATATGCCCATAAGTCAGACCCACATACACTTGTCCTAATCACTCTGATGATAACATCGTCATCTTTCTCAATTTTGGGGATATCACGGTCAATAATCTTCATTTCTCCTGCTTCAACAAATTCAGCGTATTTCATCCTTTAATACTCTCCTTTAATACTTTTTCCAATCTCATATGCTTTTTGTGCAAATTTCTGCAACTTTTTTTGATTCCAAGAATCCTCTGCATAAATATCTCCTAGACTCGGCCAACGCATGTATTCTTGTAATTTTTTCATATGTAGTTTTATCGCGGCCACATCATCTTGACTTCCATATCCTGAGATCAAGACTACTGAATGCTTATCTTTTAATTCATGATTGTAATCATAAAAACGATCAATGACCGCTTTCAACTGTGCGTTAATTCCAAAATAATACATTGATGAGACTAAGACAACGATTTCAGCTTCTAATAATTTGGGTATTACTTCTTTTTCGATAAGATCATTATCTGGAATACCAACTTCCATTCCTGGTGCTTCTTCCAATTGTAAATAATGTGGCGAATTATTACCTTGAAGCCCGGCATCATATCGATAGACTTGGTTATCATTTAAGCGTGCACCTTTTTCAAATTTATCAGCTAAAAGTTGAGATGTTCCTGGAGTATGCGGACTGCCAGTTAGAATTACTATTTTTGTCACTTTCTTCACTCCCTGATTTAATTTACAAACTAATTATAGCTAGTACTTAATCTTGAGAAAATTTACTATTTTGAATGCTAGCTTAAATTTAATTTATACTATCTATTTTACTATTTTACTTATTGTTTAGTAAATTTAAGAGTGTATTATTATGATCACAAACTTATTAACAGACAGCTTTGATAAGAAAGTTAGTAATCTTAATTCGTTACAGAGAAGCCTTATACGCTGAGAAAGGCTATGAATATTTTACTAAATATCATCTTTGAGCTAGAAACTGTAATCAAAAGCAATTTCAGGGACAGCCCTCTATAGCTACAACGTATCGTTTATATCAACTGTACGTTTTAAGATACTAGTTTTTAGTAAAAATAGGTGGTACCGCGCAAAAAGCGCCCTATTCAGAGTCATCTGAACAGGACGTTTTTTATATATAGCTGTTATTGGATTAACGACGAAAGGAGAATTTTTATGAAGATGTCAAAATCCAAGCTACTCTCTCTCACTTTAGTTACATTGAGTTCGTTGAGTCTAGCTGCCTGCGGTAATAAAGCAGCAACTTTAAAAGATTCTGATCTCAAATTCAGTGAATCCACTCCTAAAAAGCCAATTAAAAAAGGAGGTACATTAACTTATGCTCTAGAAAATAATTCCCCTTTTACTGGAATTTTCTTATCAGAACTAGCAGATACCAGTCCTGATATTGAGGCTGCTTCACCTGGGCAAGAAGGCTTATTTGGAGCTGATGATCATTACAAATTCAATAATAAAGGTGCAGCAACCATTAAACTTAATCATAAAGACAATAGCGCTACTATTAAAATCAAAAATAATGTCCGCTGGTCAGATGGCAAACCGCTAACAGCCAAGGATGTGGAATATTCTTACGAAATTTTAGCCAATCCTAAAGTTCAAACTACTCAGTATTTGTCTTCTTTTGAAAATATCAAAGGAATGGCAGAATATCACCAAGGAAAAGCAAAGGAAATTTCTGGAATCCAAATGCCAGACGGCCCTAATGGAAAGGTGGTGATTTTGCACTTTAAAGAACTAAAACCAGCTATGCTTAATGCTGGCAACGGTTATTTCTGGGAACATGCTGCCCCTTATCATTATTTGAAAGACGTGCCTTTTGAAAAACTCGTTTCAAGTGATAAAGTTCGTAAACACCCACTCTTTTTTGGACCATATAAAATGGACAAAACCGTTCAAGGCCAATCGACTAGCTGGTCACGTAACCCATATTACTGGCGTGGAGAACCTAATTTTGCGCATATCCAAATGTCTAACATTAACACGTCTAATGTCTCTCAGGCAATCCGAAGCCGTAAATTTGATGTTGCTGGCGTAATTAACTCACAATATCCTCAAGTAAAAAATACCAAAGGAGTTAATTTCATTGGCAAAAAATCAAATCAATATGGATATGTGGCCTTCAAAGTTGGTAAATGGGACAACAAGTTGGGCAAAAATGTCGAAGATCCCCATGCCAAAATGAATAATCCTGCTCTACGAAAAGCGATGATGTATGCCATGAACAGTGACGTCATCAATGAACGTTATTTCCATAGATTGAAATTTAGAGTTCGTTCTCTAATTCCCCAACAATTCGGCCAGTATTCCGATCAATCTTTACCTTATTACTCTTATAATTTGAAAAAAGCTAATGAACTCCTTGATAAGGCTGGCTATAAGAAAAAAGGAACTTATCGTGTTCAACCAAATGGTAAAAAATTAGTAATTAATTTGGCAGTTCGCGCGTCGGGTAGTAATGCCGAAGCGGTCTGGACTAACTATATCCAGCAATGGAAAAAAGTCGGATTAAATGTGAAATTCGTTGGTGGACGTCCAATGGAATTCAATCATTGGGTTGATGCAGTTAAAGCTAGTGATCCCAAGATCGATGTTTTAGAAGGCGGGTGGGAACCAGCTGGTGACCCATCTCCTGCTCCATTTTATGGTGAAAGAATGCCATATAATTTCTCTCGTTTTGTTTCCCCTCAAAATAATAAACTATTAGAAGAAATCGATTCACAAAAAGCGTTTGATCAAAAATATCGTGTTAAAAAGATGCATGAGTGGCAAAAATGGATGTACAAAAACGCCTATGTTGTCCCAGTTAGCGGCTTTTATGATGTTCAAGCCTTAAATAAAAACATCACAGGTTGGTCCTACCGACCTTCAGCAAATGTTTGGTATGAAGCCGGATTTGCTAAATAATTTCCTTATCTACTTATCAACTTATCCTAATTCTAAACTGCTTCACTTTTGAAGCAGTTTTTCTTTTTTTGGCAGACAATACAGACAATTGTTTATCGTCTTCACACTCTCTTCAATTTCTTGATTTATCATGAAATATATAATTATGAAAGGACCAAAATGAATAAAAACTCATCTCTATCAAAAATATATCTTCTTTCAGATACTCATTTAATAGCTGACTCGCTACATGACTCTGGGTCTGCTTTTCAAAAAATGCGTGATACCAGTGCAGGTAAAGATTTAGATTATCAAGAAATTATGTTGAAAGCTTTTGTTAGAAAAATAATTCATGATAAACCCGATGCAGTTATAATTACTGGCGATCTGACTTTTAACGGTGAACACGAATCTGCCAAAAAACTAGCTGAAATTTTTCGCCCACTAATTAAAAACAAGATTGCTTTCTATCCAGTAGCTGGTAATCATGATATTAACGATGGCTGGGCAAGAAAATTCGAAAATAACCAACAAAATCGAGTAGATCAAATTAGTCCTCAGCAATGGCAAGAAATTTTTAACTTTTCATATCAAAAAGCCCAAAGTATTGATTCTTCTTCATTGGCTTACAGTGTTATCCTTAATCAAAAATATCGACTTATTTTCGCTGATTCAAACATCTATCCGTTAACTACCTCACTTGTAAGTCCAATTACAAAAGGTGAAATTTCTAAAACTGAGTTAGCTTGGATCGAGTCTCAACTTCAAGAAGCCCAAGATAATAGGCAATCTGTCTTATTTTTTATGCATCATAATTTATATAATCATAACACCGTTATCCATGAGGGCTTTACTTTAGAAAACGCTAACGAACTTCAAACTTTATTTACTAAGTATAAGGTAAAGGCTGTCTTTACTGGTCATATTCATGCTCAAAACATTGCGAGTCCTCAAAATCAGTGTCCTAGCTATGATATTGCTAGTTCTTGTTTTTGCATGTGTGACCAAGGCTATGGTGTAATTACACTACACAACAATAAGCTGCAATATGCCAAAAAGAGTTTCAATTACAAAAAATATATTAATGATGCTGAAAAAAGTATTGTGCCAAATAATTTTCATCAATACCTAAAATTACGTTTCTTCAAAACTAATGAACAACAGCTACGTCATTTTAAGAAGGACTTCTCCAATCAACAAGATTATTGGGACATCATCAACTTCACTAACAAATTAAATTGGAATTTCTTTATCGGCAAAAGCTACTATACACCTGAACAAAAGAAAAAGATTTTAACTTCAAGAGCTTACACGCTTTTATCGCAGCATCTTACTGAGCTAAAACCTTATATTGATTCATTATTAGAAATTAAACATGAAAGTAACTATCTTGAATTGAAACTTTAAATTAAACTATACAGCCGCCCACTTTTGATGAAAATGATCGAATAAATTCTCATTGTTACCTAAAGTCGTCAAAACTTTTTGTCTATCAAATACATTTATGTTATTAAAATTCAATATTTGATAGATTGCTTGTAGCTCATTAAACGTTATATGATCCAAATTCAATTTAACTCTTTTGCCATCATTTAAAGTTAGGAAGATTGCCAAAGTATCAGGATTAAAATTAAAAGGACTAATTCTAGGAATTTTAATATAAATAACCTCAGCTTCTTGGATCTGACTATACTTAATCGTCTTTTCTGACTTTTTTCTAAGCTTAAGAAGCTGCAATAATTTTACAATACCATTTTGACTGTATGAATAAATAGAAATATCTGAATTATTCATCAGCCAATACTTATCCCTAAAACATACAGGCAATGTAATTAATAGACCAATAACTAAAACAAGCAAAAATATCCACCAAGGTTGATAACCAAAACCAGTAAATAATAATGATACAAAAACGACAGCTAAGATTCCCCAGATAACATGACTAATTCTGGGTTGTCTGCCAATAGCAATCGTGTTAGGATGAGTTAATTCTTTTGAGTTTAAATTCAGATATTCATCTAGTCGTTTTTGTTTGTTAAAAGCTAAATAAAGCTTGCCGTCTTTGAGCAAGTTGAAATCATTTTCTGAGATCTCAACTTTTTGACCCAATTCTTGAGTAAATCTGATTCCTTTTAATAAGGAAGAGTGCGATTTATCCATGATCTATTCCTCATTTATTAATATGTATCCGTTTACACATATTATAAACCCTAGTATGGCAAAAGTTTTAGTCTTATAGATAATCCTAATTCAAAAAAGCAAAGAAACAATCTGCTCTTGTTTCTCTGCTCTATATACATTATTTAATCCGTTATAACATTTTCAAAATTTCGATAATAAATCTTTTCGAGTCCTTTTTGCCCGATTCCTGTTTTATCTATTGCATCTTCAACTAATTGTGTGGCTTCCGCTGGTGCTAGACCAAATGGCGCGTCAGTTCCAAACAAAACATGCTCATTACCATAATAATTATATGAAATAACCCCTGAAACTGTTGAACAAATTTCAGGGGTTACTTTTTTTATAAAAAATTATGCTTTTTCATTCTCTGTTCAAAAATGCCATTCACTAAGTCTGTCATTTCTTGCTTTTGCTCAGCAGTTGGTTCTCCATTTTCAAACACTTTATATAAATCTACATGCTCTCTTGCAATCAATTTACAAGTTCCTTCGGTCGCATGTTTTCTAAAGATCTTAGGAATCTTTTCTAAATATTCTGGTTTTACAAGTGCAATAATTTTTTCATTAGCTGTCACAATCATGCCTCCACTTACTTATTTATAGTTATTTTATACTCGGAGGTAACTTTTTTGCAAGTCTCCCAGTAAAATAGAGACAGATTCTGCCTTGCAATAACAGAAAGATCATATTTGAATTATAGAAAATTCTTACTTAATTATCTTTGCATAATGGGCCGGAATCCATTGATTTTGATTTCCAATACGATAGTAACGTAATTTACCAATATTCTTTTGAGCCCACACTTTATATCTAGCACCATCTTCTACAAAAGTACTATCTTTGTCAGAAAGATATTTACCTTGTGCATCGACAAGCTTTACTCTTCCTTTTCCTTTATAAACCACCTGTAAAATGGCTTGCATTGGTTTTTCTTGATCTTCTAATTGAATATAACGAGCGCAAATCCACTGATTTTGATTTCCAATACGATAATAAACTTCTCCATTAATTATCTTCTTAGCAAAAATCTTATAACGTACTTTATTTGCTACAAAAGTAGTCTTAATATCACTCAGGTATTGGCCATTTTGGTCAGTTAATCTAACTTTACCTTTTCCTGTATAAACCACAGTTAATATTCCTGAGATAGGAGTTTCGTCTAATTCAGAATTCTGCTTTATCTGGTCATCTTGGCTCACTTTATCATCTGAAATGATATTATCTGGATTCTTAGATTCACTGAGTTCAACTACTAATGTACTTAGCGGCAATAAAGTAGTTGTAGAACTTAAAAGGGTTCTTTCTTCACTATCGAGCAATTTTTTAGCTTGAGTCAAATCAACTTGCTTTAACTGAGAAGCCTGATTCTTTACGTTAAAGACAACATAGATTTTTTTACCAGAATTATTGTATTCAAAAGCAAAAACTCCATCTTTACCATCATCAATAACTTTTACACTCTTATTGATTGCTGGATAGTCATTTTGTCTAAAGACAGCTTGACTCTTCCGCAAGTTGATCAATTCCTTGACATAATTTACTAGTTCTTCATTGTCTTTAACTCTATTCCAGTTAATTTGATTTTCTTCGATTGGGGAATTATAACTATTTTCATTACCATTCTTTGTTCTCAAGCTTTCTTGTCCAGAATGAATGAAGGGAACTCCTTGAGCAAGCAGTGCCATTGAAGTAGCTAACTTATCGCGTTTAACGATATTTTCTTTACTTTCATTTGGTAAGAGGGCTGTCAACATATCATACAAAGTTCGATTATCATGGCAAGCTACATAGTTGATTGTTTGTTCTGGTGCTTGGTAAGGATGCGACGGATCAAAGTTGCGATAACCTTGTCCTCCCAAAAAGCCAGCTACGAACTTTTCGGCGTCTTCACTATAGTTTTTCTCTTGTCCATTTCCTTCAACTAATCCTTTCGATAAGCCCCCAAACTCAGCCCCTTTGATTGCATTACGGATATCATCTGAAAAATAACCAACAGATTTATTTACCAAATTAGCATGACGTTGATCAGCAGCTTGATCTTGATTGGTTTGTCTCATGCTCCAGCCTTCGCCGTAAACCATAATACTTGGATCAATTTTATTTAATTCGTTTCTAATTTCATTCATTGTATCAATATCTAAAATACCCATTAAATCGAAGCGAAAACCGTCTAGATTATAGTTCTTAGCCCAATATTTGACTGAATCAACGATATATTTACGTACCATCTTACGTTCACTAGCAACATCGTTACCACATCCCGTACCGTTAGTAGTATGACCGTCCTTATCATATTGAAAATAATAACCTGGCACAGTCTTATATAAAGCTTGTTTTTCACGATCAAAAACGTGGTTATAAACAACATCCATGTTTACACGTAAGCCTGCCTTATGAAGTCCATCAATCATCTGCTTCATTTCCATGATGCGAACTTTAGGATCTTCGGCGTCAGTGGCAAAAGTTCCCTCTGGTACATTGTAATTCTTAGGGTCATAGCCCCAGTTATAAGTATTTTGTGGATCTTTTTCATCAATACTTGCAAAATCAAACATCGGCATTAATTGTACATGTGTGATTCCCAGAGATTTTAAGTAATCTAAGCCTGTCACTTGTCCAGACGTAGTCTTTGCCGATTCAATCATTCCTAGATATTTACCGCGATTTTTAATACCTGAATTAGGATCACTTGTAAAGTCTCGGATACTTGTTTCATAGATAATCGCATCTGTTGGCTTTGAAAAACTTGGCAATCTGGAAAAGCCGGCCGGCTTAATTGCATCGTAATCATCAATAACGCTGCGATCGCCATTAATCGTAACTTCCTTAGAATAAGGATCATTAGTCTGATTTACCATGCCATTGGCAAAAGTAAGTGTAAAATCATAAGCCCAGTTCTTATAATCACGATCCTCTAAAACTGCACTCCATACACCTTTATCTTGGCGTGTCATAGCGACAGTTCTATTAGCCTTAGCATCATCTTTCCAAGAATCATATAAGTTCAAATCAACTGATTTTGCAGTTGGTGCCCATAACTTAATTTGCGTTTTATGGTCCATGTATTGAACCCCTAAATCATCACCATCATAGTAATATTTTTTATCAAATTCAGTAGAACGAATATAATTACCACTATCGATTGCTTTAAAGTTATCTCCCAAACCAATTTGATTATTGTCAAAGATACTTAGGTCTTTTTGAGTTGTAACTTTAAAATTCTTACTTTTACCATCTTGATCTGGATTTAAGGCTTCAACTTCTTTGATTTCATTATCTTTAATGTGTAATTGCTCTTTTGCTTCTTTTGGCGTCATAGCTTTTCCCGTTTCAATTGTCAATGTGTTACTTGTATCCATTGCAGCTTGACTAATGCTGTCTTTGGTTAGTGCAAAACTTTTAGTGTAATAAGCTGTCGAATCACCACTTGTAAGATAAATATTAGTTTTGTTGCCAGGTAAGACCGTGAAGCTACGTGTTATTTCATCACTACCAATTGGTGAAACAAAAATCTTATTAAAGTCCTTTTCAGAAGAAATCTTGAAATTTGTTTCTTGATTATTTAAGTCAGCTGTTTTTTTATTCAGATCGGTATTAGTCCAATAGGAAATTTGTTTTGCTTGTTTGTTTCCATAATAATGCAAGTTTACATCAGCTGCTTTTGTCTGATAGTTAGCTGTTTGCTCGTCATCACTTCCAGCTTTATACCAGACCTCAGCTTTTCCATTATTATCAACTTTGACCTTTCGATCTTGACCTGCACCATCTTTATCCCAGGAATTTTTATCCTTGATTAAAATTCCGACTTCTTGAATATTTCCTTTCAAATCAAGATTAAGATAATAACCATTATTATTCTTACCAGTCCATTCATATTGATCACCACTACCACTTGGCTTTAATAGCCAAATATATGGCTTCCATTTTTCTCCATTACCATCATAATGAACCACTACTTTTGTGGAATCTTGTTGAGATGTTAAGTCAGTTGGGTCTGGTCTTTTGTTTTGTTGAATATTAGTAAGCTGATTATTAGTTTGCTCTTGCGCTGCTTGAACCTTGTTTGTATTTAAAGCCAAACTAACTCCTAAGATAGCCCCAGCACAGATAAATACTTGTTTAAAAGTTCGATAATGTTTTGATGTCTTCATTATTCTTATCCTCCAAAAGAAATTAATTTCAGTTTATCAGAAAGCGTTTACATTGACAATCAACTTTTCCAGTGTTACCGCTAACAAATTTAAATAAAAAAAGATTTAATTCTGAGCAAACCTCAAAATCAAATCTTTTAGACGCCATTATTAACTTTTCAAAAATTAGTAATCTTCATCTTCTCGCATTTCAGCTGGCCAGCCATCTATTGGCTTGCGTTGATCTAACTTACGCAATTTCTTCAAATCATCTTCACCTAATTCAAAGTCAAAAATATCGATATTTGACTTAATATGCTCAGGATTAGTTGACCGCGGAATCGTCATAATATTATTTTGGATTAAATATCGTAAGATTACTTGAATTGGAGATTTACCATATTTTGATCCAATTTCTTGTAAAACTAGATTACTCATTAAATTCTGCTGACCGTTACCTAACGGACTATAACTTTCATGAATTATTCCTTCTTTTTCTAAAAACTCATGCATCTTCCATTGTTGTAAAAACATATGAGTTTCAATTTGATCAACCATTGGCCGTACTTGCCCCTGATTGATCAGTTCTAATGTTTGTCTACTGTTAAAATTACTAATTCCAATCGCACGTGCTTTACCAGCTTGATAGGCTTCCTCGAGTGCACGCCAAGTATCCAAATCATGCCCCATTGGCCAATGAATTAGGACTAAATCAAAATAATCCAGTCCACTTCTTCTCAAAGATTCATCTAAGCCTGCTTTAGTAGCTTCATAGCCATCTGTCATTGTCTTAGTCGTAATAAAGACTTCATCACGCTTCAACTTACTTTCCCTAACTGCTTCACCAACTTGTTCTTCATTTTGATAATATTGAGCAGTATCAATTAAACGATACCCATCTTCTAAAGCTGATAAAACTGATTGTTTAGTTTGAGCAGGACTAATTTCAAAAGTTCCAAAGCCTAAAATTGGAATTTTCACACCATTGTTTAATGTTAACTCTTTCATAATTGCCTCTTTATAATAAAATATTATCTTTCATTGATAATGATATAACAAACTTCAAATTTTATTGATATAAAAGTCTTTTCTTAAATTAAGGTATAAAAAAGAGCTGCTAATTCAAGCAACTCCTCGATTTTTATTTAGTTGATTCGTGATCTTCATCTGGTCTTATTCTTTTTTGCGGACCCATCGATACTAAGAAACTTACAATTGGAAATCCTAAATATAGAAACATCGATAAGTATGGATTAACAAAAGATAAGCCGATCAAAATAAGATTAAATAAGATGGTAACGCATGTACGTAAAATAGTAAATTTAGCTGTTGTCTTAGAATCAATTTCAAACGTTTTTTTAAAGCCTAAAATCTGTAGACCTGCTACAAATAAATTAGCAACTAAGAAGACGACACCATAATTAACTATGGAGAGTGAACTCGGCTTAAGCATTACCCATTTTGCCATTACCGGCATTAATGAAAGCGATGCTAGCAAAAGCAAATCAACAACTGCTATGCTCTTTCCAGGTCGATAAATCTGAAAAGCGTAAATATTGTGGAGATCGTACCAGAATTTCCCAATGATCAAAAAGGTAATAAAAAATATCCCAATATCATGCAAAAATTCCGTATAGTGCGCCATATTCACAGGTGGTTGAATTTCTAAAACAATGATCGTCATGATAATTGCCAAGACACCAGTATTTAATTCCATCAAATGTGAATAAAGAAGCTCTGGCTCATTTTTAAACTTCTCATAAATAGCCATATTCTTCTCACTATTCTTTTTTGGAATAGGTGGCTGTCGGCGATGCTTATTTGATTTATCCATTTTTATTTTCTTTCTTTACTGCATATGCTTTTGGCTGATCAATTAACAACAGCATCAAAATTATTAATAAAGCCGTGATTCCAATGATTTGATTCATCATTTTAAGATCACTTCTTTCTATTATATTATTTTTTAAATTGATTATGAACATATTCAGCATAAAGTGGTGTGGACTTGATTAATTCTTCATGCGTCCCTGAACCCGAAACAGTTCCATGATCAATAAAGTAGATTCGGTCGGCATCAACAATTGTACTTAAACGGTGGGCAATTACTAATGTCATTCGGTTCGTCATTAAACTACCTAGGGCTTTTTGCACCATAGCTTCAGATTCAGAATCTAGACTCGCAGTGGCTTCATCAAGCATTAAGATCTTTGGATCACGCAAGAATGCACGTGCAATCGCAATTCTCTGTCTTTGTCCACCTGAAAGTTTTACCCCTCGTTCACCAATTTGAGTTTCGAGACCATCTTCAGATTCTTTAACAAATTTATCAGCATAAGCCATCTTTAAGACACGCCATAGTTCGTCGTCATTAACTTCGCGATCCAAACCATAAACTAAGTTTTCACGAATAGTACCTGGCATAACTGCTGAGTTTTGACCCACAAGTCCAATTTGCTGACGCCAATCAGTTAAGTCAATATCTTCAATATTTTGACCACCAATAGTAATCTCACCTGAAGTTGGTTGATAGAAACGTTCAATTAGTGAAAAGATTGTCGATTTACCTCCACCTGATGGTCCTGCAAAGGCAACGACACTATTTGGTTTAGCCAAAATATTAATGTCGTGTAAGATTTGCTTACCTTTCTCATAGGAAAAATCAACGTTGTGTAATTGCAATTCTTTATTTGCAATATTAACTTTTTGATTATCTGCTGATTTTTCTTCAGGTTCGTCAAGCATTTCGCCAATACGTTCTGTTGAACCTGATGTCTTAGATAATTCGTTAAAGAACTGACTGATCATAATTACTGGACCCATCAATTGGAATAAGTACATTAAAAATGAAATGAGTGCACCCATACTTAATGAGCCGTTCATCACCCTAATTCCACCATACATTAAGATACCAATTACTAAGATCATCATTAACATATTAGAAATAGGTTGCATCAAAGAATTAATCCAAGATTCTTTTACCCCTATTGAATAAAGATTATCAATTCTCTTAAAACCAGTAGCCCGTTCTTTACTTTCAGAATCACTTGACTTAACCAAACGAATTTCGCTTAACACATTAGTTGAATCACTAGAAAAGTTAGCAAGCTCATCTTGACGTGCTCGGCCAATTCTACCTGATAACTTCATAAACGGTAACAATGCAAAAATCACCAGTGGAACCGCCAATAACATAATTAAGGTCATTTGCCAGTCCATCATAAACATAATAACCATTGCTCCAAAAAATTGAAGTAGCGAAGTAATGGCAGTTGGCAAAGTATTAGCAAGTAAATTCTTAACTTGTGACGTATCATTAACAAGTCGTGAAGCAATTTCACCTGTTTGAGTATTATCAAAATACTTAACCGGCATCTTCAATAATTTTGACCATAATTTCTTACGTAACTTAGAAACAACATGTTCTCCAAATACCCCAAGAATATAGCCGGAAACGGCACTAATTAAGACGCCACCAACAAATACTACTCCAGTTAGAACAACTAAATTGATATTTAGATGCTTAAAGCCATTAATCAAACGTTGTGCAAATTGAGGAACGATTAAGTTCGCTCCAGTCCCAATCAAGCCGGCAAGAATCCCAACAATTAATTGCCAGTATTTGGGATGAACTTGATTAATTAATTTGAAAAAGTCACTAAAGCTAAAATTGTTTCGTCCTTTTTCAACGCGTGGACCTCCTGGTCCTGGTCTTCCTCCACCCATTTTGATTCCCCCCCTTAACAGTTAGGTATCTAATAATTAACAACGAATTATATTTAAACATTTAGGTGTCTAACTGTCAAGTAGCTAATCAAATTATTTTTGGATCTGTTTATTGAACTCTTGAAGTAATGGAATTAATTGATCTAATAAGCTTTCATCAACTCGGGCTGATAATTTTCGTAGAATTTTATCAAAACTCTTTTTCATTTTGATAACTTCTTGTTTACCAGCATCTGTCAAATAAAGTCTTTTTATTCTTGCTGACTTAGGATCTTGCTTACGCTCAAGATACCCATCGCGTTCAAGATTTTTAAGCATATTGGTTACACTCGCATTTCGCAAATGAAAAGTGTCTGCGAGTTGTCTTTGAATAACACCAGGATGATCTTCAATATACATCAGAGTACGACCTTGCTGGGGTGTGAGGCTAGTTAGTTTAACCTCTTCACCATAAAATCTTCTTGAGAAGACAAAATAAAAACGCAATAAGTCTCCCATCTGTCTGAATTTTTCTATTTTGCTTGTCATAGTTGTCCCTCACTTGATTGTTAGTTATTTTACTATTAGATACCTAATTATAAGGCAACGATACTAAAAAGAAAAGAAGTATAAAATACGGTTTTGATAGCTTCGCTTGTGTTAAATATGATTCTTGAAGCCAAATATTTAAAATCAGCTCCATAATTTGCTATATTTAGGATAAAAATAGATAGCAAGAAGGAGAAAAAATGATGGTTACATTTAAAGGCAAAGAAGTCAAATTACTAAGCACTCCACCAAAAGTCGGTCAACAGATGCCTGACTTTACAGTTTTGAACAAAGATAATCAAGAAGTTACTAAAAATGACCTATCAGGCAAGATAACTCTAATCAGTGTAGTACCAGATATTAATACCCCTGTTTGCAGTATCCAAACCAAAACTTTCAATAAGAAAATGGATCAATATCCTAAAGTAAACTTTTTAACAATTTCAACTAACACTATTGCTGATCAGCAAAAATGGTGTGCTGCTGAAGATGTTAAAAATATGGAATTGATGTCTGATAAAAATTTATCATTTGGTAAAGCAACTGGTTTACTAATTCCAGAATCTGGTATTCTTGCTCGCTCTGTATGGGTTCTTGACCCCAATGGTAAAATCTTATATCGTGAATTAGTTGAAGAAATTACCCATGAACCAAATTATGATGCAGTATTAAACGAATTAAAACAATTACGTTAAGATTATTAGATGAGCCTATATATTTAAGTCAATAAAAAGTGTTTACTAACTTAGTTAAAACTTGATAGTAAACACTTTTTTGATTACTTCGTAAAAAATTATTAGTTGACTTGAAGTAAACTCCAAGTATTAAACTTACTACATAAAAACAACTTAATAAGTGAAAGGATATGTAAAATGACTAAAGAAGCAAAAATTGTTTTAGGAACTTGGGCCTGGGGTGATAATGGCTGTTACTAAGGGTGTTCTACCGTAACTAGTGCTAAACATGTTGATGATGCAGCAAAAGTTATCACAAGCACTCTAACCTCAGATGAAATCAAAAAACTAGAAACAGTTGCTGATAAAGCCGGCGTTAATACAATTGATAGCTGGGAACAAGACATGCGTGAATAAAGGAACTCCTATGCCTGATTTAACAATTACTGCCGTAAGTAAAAAATATGATATCAGTTCAGATACACTTCGTTATTATGAAAGAATTGGTTTAATCCCCCACGTTCCGAGAAAGAAAAATGGAAATCGTTATTATACTGAGGGGATGCAAGACTGGATTGAAATGATTGTTTGTTTGCGTCATTCAGGCGTAACTATCGAAGCACTAATTGATTATGCACAAATGCTTGAAAAAGGCGATTCTACTCTTGAAGCACGAGAAGCACTACTGCGCGAACAATTATCTTTATTAGAAGAGAAAAAATTCAACTTAAACCGTTCGATTAATCGCTTAAAGCATAAAATCTCTCTCTATGAAACTGGCAAAATAAAAAAAGGTAAATCATATTTTGAAGAATATAAAATTAAAGATGATTAAGGAGGAATAGATATGTCATTAACAGTTAATCTTTACTATACTGGTAAAAATGGAAGTGCACGTAAATTTGCCGAAGAAATGGAAAGTAGTGGCGTAGCTGATCGCATTCGAAAAGAACTGGGAAATGAAAAGTATGATTACTTTATTCTATTAGATGATCCTGAAACTATTTTGCTAATTGATAGCTGGAAAAATCAAGAGTCACTTGATGCTCATCATGCTTTACCAATGATGCAAGAATTGGCAGACCTACGTAAAAAATACGATCTTCATATGCGCGTAGAACGCTACATTTCTGATAAAAATGGTATTCCAAGTAGTGATCAAAAATTCATTCGAAAATAATAAATTTAAAACAATTTTGAACGTACCCCTATTCTTAGAGGTGCTTTTTTG
>NZ_CANBCP010000032.1 GCF_947367085.1 uncultured Lactobacillus sp.
TCTTTAACTATTAATCTTCAAAAACAAAGAAAAAGCCTCTCGTTCCTAATGTAATCAGGACGAAAGGCTTTTTTCCGCGGTACCACCTAAATTGTCTATCTAAGACCAACTTTATCTACGCTGTAACGCGGCGCTTGCGGCATATCTTTTCAATAAGCAACTTTTTAAAAGAGTGTCTTTCAACTTAGCTAGGGGCTGCTAACTTTTCACTACCGTTAACTCACTGTAAGAATAGCTAATCTACTTTTCTCTTTTATAGTTTTTCTAATCAAATAATGATTACATTAAATAATATTTTTCAAAAAAAGGCAAGTCTTGATTACTCAAGTTCAGCTTCTTTGATGTCAAAACCGGGTATATCGCTGAACCATTTTTTCATTATTTTGTGATAAGTTCCATCTGCTTTTAATTCATCTAGAGCTTGATTGATCTTCTTTAAAAATTCACCCTGTCCTTTATTTACCGCAATTCCGTAAGGTTCGCTTGTGTAGGTGCCACCAACTAATTTAAAGCCTTTATTTTCGGTAGCAATTCCTGCAAGTAAGCCATTATCGGTTGTCATTGCTTGTCCTTGGCCTGCTTTTAGGGCGGTAAAGGCTTGACCGTAATCGTCAAATTCCAAAACCTTGGCGTCAGGAGCGAATTTTTTTACATTGTCAACGGCTGTTGTTCCTTTGACGGCTAAAGCAGTTTTACCATTCAAATCTTTGATATTTGTGATCTTTGAATTATCAGCAACTAATAAAGACTGCCCTGCATTAAAGTAGGGTTTACTAAAATCAACTTGTTTTTTACGCGCCTTCGTAATCGTCATCGCAGCTAAGACTGCATCAATATTTCCGTTTTTTAAAAGCGGAATCTTAGTCTTGGCGGTAGTTTGCGTAAATTCGGCTTTAGCATTTTTGCCTAAGATTTTTTTAGTTAAAGCTGTAGCTAAATCGACCTCGAAGCCTTCAATCTTACCAGTTTTGATACTCATTAAACCAAATAGACGCGTATCGGCTTTGACACCCCACATAATGGAGTTTGATTTTTTAGCTTCTTGATAAACATTGCGCTGCTTTTTTTGACAAGCTGTCAGCGACAAAACCGTCAGAAGTATTAGTAATAAAGAAAAGAATCTTTTTTTCTTCACCAAACCTTTTCCTTCCTAAGAAACAAAATAGAGGGAAATCCCCTCTATTTTATTTTTATTCAAATGCCATCTGGTTAGTATACAAGCTGTAATAAAAACCATGCTTCTTCAAAAGCTCATCGTGGCTTCCTTCTTCAATGACATTACCATCTTTCAGTACTACTATTTTATCTGAATTTAGGATTGTCTTCAAACGGTGTGCAATTACAAAGCTCGTTCTACCTGCAATGACGGCATCCATTGCTTTTTGGATTTTGGCTTCAGTCACAGTATCAACGTTCGAAGTTGCTTCATCAAGAATCAAGAATTCTGGATTAGTTAAGATCGTTCTTGCAATCGAGATTAATTGCTTTTGACCAGTTGAAAAGACTGAATTTTCTTCAGAAACTTGCGTGTCATATCCATCTGGCAAATCTTCAATGAAGTCGTGGATATTTGCTTCTTTAGCTGCAGCAACTACTTCAGCGCGACTTGCATCAGGTTTTCCATATTTAATATTGTCTTCTATACTGCCTGTAAATAAAACAGAGTCTTGTAAAACAATGCCGACATTATTTCTTAACGATTCTAAAGTAATGTCGCGAATATCAATGCCATCGAAGGTGATCTTACCCTTATTTACATCATAGAAGCGATTTACTAAGTTCATGATGGTGGTTTTTCCAGATCCAGTTGGTCCAACGACTGCAACGGATTTTCCTTTATCAACGTCAATACTTACGCCATGCAAGATTTCTTTGCCGGGAACATAAGAAAAGTGGACATTTTCTAATTTGACGCCATCTTTAATCCCCTTTAAGACCTTGCCATTAGGAACTGTATCTTCTTCGTCTTGTCTTTCGACATTAGCTAATCTCTTACCGCCGGTTAAGGCCAATTGAATCATTGAATAAATCGAAGTTAGCTGAGTTAAAGGCTGGAAATATGTCTGTGAATATTCTACAAAAGCCACAATCAAACCTAACCCGACAGCGCGGCTAACTTGACCTGAGACAATTAGCCAAGCTCCACCTGCAATAACGATTGCTAAGTTAAGCAGCGACAAGCCTTGAAGTAGTGGAAATAACATCCCTGAATAAAACTGTCCCTTAAACATCGCACTACGGACATCATTGTTGTAGTGTTTGAAGTTTTGGACGGATTCTTTTTGAAGGCCGTTAGTGATGATTACTTTTTGACCATTGATTTGTTCGTTGACATAACCATTTAAATCGCCAATCTTATCTTGTTGACTATCAAGATAAATCCGAGCCTTTTTCATGATGACGATACTAATGATTAAGATAAATGGAGTTGTCGCTACAGTAAACAGCGCCATCTTCGCATTAACCATAAACATTACAATGATTGAGCCAATGAACAAGGCACTTTGAGAAATCACCTCAAACATCGCATTGTTCATCGCGTTGAAGATGTTATCTAAGTCTGAATTAAAAAGTGATAGCAACTTTCCGTCTTGGTGGGTATCAAAATAACGAATTAGCATCCGCTGAAATTTTGAAAAAAGACTCTCACGCATGTCGTTAGTTGCATCAGCGTTAAATTTGGACATCACCATCCAGGCAATGAACATTGCAATAATTCCTAGCGCATATGAAGCTGCCATATACCCTAAAGCTGTGTAAAAATAGTGCAGATCTAACTTACCTTGACCAATTTTAGTAACAGCGTTTGTTAGATCACGCACGGCGTTTCCTAAAAATAGGGGTCCAATGACTTGCGAAAGCGTTGAAATCAAAGATAAAACGATAACAACTAAAATGCCCTTCCAATATTTTTTGAAGTATTTGGCAAAATAGTTCAATGCTAATTTAGTCTCACTCATCTATCTCACCTCGTTTTTCTTTAGCTTTTTGCGTGCGATAAATATCTTGATAAATTGGCGACGTCTTCAATAACTCTTCATGAGTTCCCTGCGCTACCAATTTTCCGTCATCTAAGACCAAGATATTATCCGCATTTCGCACAGAAACAATCTTTTCTGCGATAATGACTGTAGTTGTATCTTTTAAGTCGTGTTCTAAAGCATGTTGAACCAACTTTTCAGATTTTGCATCAAGAGCTGATGTTGAATCATCTAAGATTAAAATCGGCGGGTTGCTAATTACCCCACGGGCAATTGACAGACGCTGCTTTTGACCACCAGAAAAGTTAGCTGAACGTTCTTCAACTTCGTGGTCGAATTCATCAGGATATTTACCAACGAATTCTTGTGCTTGCGCAATTTCAGAAGCACGTTTTAATTCATAATTAGTAGCGTCATTCTTACCTTGGCGCAAGTTAGAAGCAATTGTTCCGGAAAACAAGATCGCCTTTTGTAAAACCATCGATACAGTATTACGCAGCGATTTTTCACCAATCTTTTTGAGATCTTTGCCTCCAATTTTGACTTCTCCAGAATCAGGGTCATATAAGCGCGGAATTAACTGAGCAAGAGTAGTCTTCCCCGATCCAGTTGCTCCGACAACTCCGACCATTTGACCGGGAGCAATCTTAAAGGAAATGTCCTTCAAAGTCGGCTTATTGCCATCAGGATAAGTAAAAGTCACGTTATCAAATTCGATACTACCTTTTTGAGGAGTAGCATCGTCAGTTTCAATAAACTTCACATCAGGTTCAGTATCTAAAACTTCGCCAATTCTGTTTAATGAAACATTCCCACGTGAAAAGCTCATCATCACCATTCCACCAATTAAGATAGTAAATAAAAGTGTCAAAATATAAGAAACATATGGTGAAATAACAGTTACATCAGTTGGATGTGCAGTAATTGTAGTTCCGATTAAGAAGATCACCAAAGAAATAATCATATAGGCAATCAGCATAAAAGCTGGCATAATTGCCGAAATCCAGTAACCAATCTTAATATTCAGATCATTCAAGCCATCGGAAGTCTTGTTGAACTTCTTAATTTCGTTATCTTCTTGGTTAAATGACTTTACAACACGCACGCCTTGTAAGTTCTCTTTGACTTGAGTAGAAATACGGTCCATGTATACTTGAAACTTTGAAAATAAAGCATTCATATGGCGCACTACAAAATAACCAACTGCTAACATTCCAGCAACCATTACTACTGAAGCCCACCAATAACGGGGAATTGTCACAATTGCTAAAACAAATGAACCAACTAAGATAATCGGGATTCTCAATAGCTGCATAAATAGCGTCATAATCATGTTCATGATCTGGTTCATATCATTAATTAAACGCACAACTAATGAACCTGAAGAAAACTTCTCGATATTACCCAAAGAAAAACTCTGAATCTTAGCATAAGTCTGTTCACGTAAGTCAGAAGTTACTCCCTGAGCAATCTTAGCAGAATAATAAACATTGAAGATACCGGCAATAATTGCCAAGATACCTAAGACAACCAACCAGATCCCATCTTTAATCACTTCTTGCTGGCGGTCAGCTAAAATTGCCTTTTGTATATCTTCTAAAACACGCGGCTGCCATAAAGTCGCAAATGCAGAGACAACAATAGCAATGATTGCACCAATAATCTCTTTGCGGTAGTTTTTAAAATGAGGTCCTAAAATTTTCATTGATTGCTTTCCCTCTTTTCTTTTTCCAACACTTCCCAAAAGGTCTTACTCCATTCTTCATTCAGCTCAACTAATTGCTTCATTTTTTCAGGACCAAGTTTATTTGCGACTTGATTTTCAGCTTTAATTAATGAAGCTAGCTTTTTTTGAGCATATCTTCTGCCAGACGGAGTTAATTGGCAATACTTGAGCCGATTATCATTAGGATCAATTGTTAAGCTCAAATAGCCATCTTGCTGAAGCTTATGAATTCCCTTATTTATCGACTGCTTGGGGTAATTACTACGATTTACAATTTGCTTTTGGGTTAACTTATCTGTCTGCAATAATTCATACAGTATTATTGTCAAATAACTAGCAATCTTGTGATGGCGATCCCATTCTTCGTAAGCCTTACCACCACGGACAATTGCCAAGTTTAATTTTTCTATCTCACTATTTATCATTTTTTACCTCAAAAATAGTCCCTACACAGACCAATCTTTTACAATGTTAGTATCCATATGGACTATTGTCAAGGGCAAAAATAAAAAAGCTGCAAAATCCTGACCTCGATAAGCCTTGATTTTGCAGCTTTAATAAAAAATTGATTGGCTAGTTCTCTATTCAACTTCTAACTTGGCATCAACTATCTTAGTTTGCGCTTGGATGATCTGAGACTTAATTACGTTTATGTTTATTACTCCTTGAACTAATCTCCTACACATAATTGAAATAAGAAGTGGAGTTACAAGTATCAGAACAAACCAGCCTAACAGCGCCCCTCCATTTTTAACATTACCTATTAAAAATGGAAGAACACATAAGAGCCAAAGGATTAGTATCCCTAAATTCAAGCTGATCCCCACTATCTTCCAAATCGATGATGGCATGATCTTAATAGTGTTATCTTTTTCAATTTGAATATTATTAACTTTCGTTCTCATACACTTCATGATAAAAGCAAAGATCATCAGTAAGCAGTAAAGTAATATGCCCCCACCAAAGCCCAGGCCATGATAAAGTGATCCCATCTTCGTAGCAAACATTGAACCACGATAACTATAATGCACATATACAAATTCTAGAAGCTGGTGCCCAATTAGAAAAGTTATGACGAAAATACATAGTGTATAAAAAACTTGTTCAATCACAATAGGCCTACCTAAGATGTATCTCAATACAGCGAGTGCTGAAATAATTACGAAAAGAATTATTTCAGCAATCAATACCTTAAGGTTACCTAATAATAAATAATTTAAACTCCACATCCATCTTCCCTCATTTTTTTACGTGGTTTAATAATCCATATCTTTTCAGACCAGTATCTAATTATTGGGTTAACAAGATAAAATAAATAATTAGCAATATTAAGAAATTGGGAGCATAATGCATTATTTTTTTCATTATTTGTACATCTTCCAGATATCACTTACTATACCACCCATATTATTCAACTGGCTTTGCAAGCTTTTATCTGAAACCTCTATTCGTTGAATATTTTTTAATAAAACAGAATTAAGCTTTGATCGATCCTTAAAATTATCATCAGTAGCATTGTGGACTACTTTTTGTATACTTTTATAAAGTTTACCAAATGCATCATCTATAATTTTATTAACAAATTTATGGCCAAAACTCCTATCATCTTCTCCAGCAATCTTATCTGTAGTCGCTTCAACTATAGGTGAAAGCAGATATTCTTTTACCACAGATTTTTCTGCTTGTACGATAGCTTCCGTTCCATATATTTTCAGAACGCCCTTTACTATATCAGAGGTTTTCATATATTCATTGAAATGAGGAAGAATTTCTTCTCTAAGAATATTATTTTCTTCTCCGATCTTTGTGCTATTGCCAATATCTATAAAATCCTTTGAGATCGCTGCTTTAGCTTCTTTAAATAAATTCTTTGAAGTTGCTCTAACATATTTTATGTCTGTTACATTTCGAACTGCGTTCTTAACATTTTTGACAGATACAACTTTAGCTCCAAGATTTTTTAGAGAACTAAACAAAGGTTTTGCTTTTAATCCTTTACTTACAACATATCCTCCATCCTTTAAAGCTTCAAAAGCACCTTCGGAGCCAACTATTTCAGAGCCAAAATCTACTAAATTATAAACACTATCAGCTGTATTTTTATCTAAAGCTAGACCATCAGTTAAAAAAGCTTTACCTAAATTATCTCCCTCTGATTTACCAGTTTGTGCTTTATTGAAATTTTCATATAACTCTAATACCGGAAAAATTGAGCTCCCCATTAAAAGTAAAGGTACTGCCAAGCTTCCAGTACAGACCCCTATCGTAACTCCAGCTACTGCAAATAAACTCTCTACAATTAAAGAATTCCAGCCATCACGTTTATTACGTTCAATTTCAATCTGTTCATACTTACGCTGCAGCGCCTTCAAATTCTTCTGCGCTGTCTTTGTTAAGGTCTTATCATGATGGATATTTCTAGATAGCTTATCAAAAATGCGCATATCCTTTTTACTTAAATCTTTTGCAAATAGACCTTCTTGATATCTTCCTAGATCCGCTACACTCTTGTGAGAGTATTGGTCAATTAGTCTCTTAACTACATTGATAGCTGCATCAAGTTCGGCATACCTACGTGCACATTGACTTTCATAAGAAGACCAATCACGACTTTGACGATGAATATTTTTATTTATATCTGCGAAATTCTCTTCGATCTTATCAAACTCCGTCATCGCATCATTAGTTGAAAAACTTGATACTATATCGTCAACTTCATTCGTGATTGCAATGAGCTTTTCTTCATCATCAGAAAACTTAGTCCGCATTTTCTTAGCGTTGCTATTTATTTCTTCGTAATCTTTAGATAGCAAGAAGAAGTCATTACTTCCTTCATCGACATGTGGATAATGTCCAATATACATCGTGTTTAATTGATTAAATCGTTCAATGATCTCATTAATCATTGTCATTATTCCGCCTAAGTGAACATCACTAATATAAGCACTAATCGCCTGAGCAGCTTTACCATCGATTCCGCTATGTCTGCCAGTAAACTTTTTTAAATCCTTACTTGCTTGATTAATTCTATCTACACGACGATCAAGTCCTTGCGACACAGCTGCATTAAAGGCAACCAGCTCATGCATTTCCATTCTTGTATCCATATACTCATCTTCTTCCCATCTTTGAATCGTATTCTTCCATATGACGAGTTACAGCACTAATTCTTTCAGCATCATTAATAACTAATCCTCCAAAAGATGTGAGCAATTCTGTTAATTGAGTATATTTTCTTCGAAGTGCCTTAGGAGTAGGTGTATTAATTGTGGAAGCTGGCTGACGAAGACCATCTTGCAATGTTGATAATTTTTGACCAGAATTGGTGATTTTCTTGATATTAGCAGACGCAACCGCCTTATTTACTCCAATTTTTCCCATAAATGTTTATTCTCCTATACAATCCAATATGACCCTTTCTGAGATTGCAATGAATTAATCTTTTCATAATATTCTAGACAAATATCGTCCATGCAAGTCTCAATTTTATGTTGAGATTTTATAATATGATCAACTTTCTTTTCATGTTTACGATCAACTTTTCCACTCCATTTTCTTTCGCCCGCTTTTTTAATATCATTTAACGAGTGACTTGAAACATTGTCTCTTAAAGTCATTAACTTACTCTTAGCTCGCTCTAGACGGTGAATCTTTTCATCAAGCTCCGCATTTATTCGATCCACTTCTGCATTATGTTCTGCAACTTCCTGAGCACGTTTTTCTAACGCTTTTGCTGCGTCTGCTGCTTTTGCTAAATCCATTTCTTAATCCTCATCATCAAACTTTTCAGATAAACCATCAAACAAGCTATCATTTGGTCGCTTATCTTCTTTTTCATCAGCTTCTTCATCTTGAACAATTGATAAGTCAGAGTGACCTTGTTGTGCATCATCCAGCTTAGAAATCACTTCATTAATTTCATCGATCATCAATTCATCGTCTTTATCGCTGTAGCCTTCAAAGACGATTCGATAAATATCATCCCTGTTAAAGTAAGCTAACTTACCATCTACTAGACCTTCAGGATGCAAAGCGCCACCGTAGTCGTAGTATTTTGGTGCAGCTTCAGGATCTTCGTCATCCCCCACAGTAACCGCTCTTTGAACGATAACTAATTTTTTAACCATTCCCTTTAAAACAACAACACTACCAAGTGGTAAAAAATCTACTCTTTCCATTTTTATTTTCTCCTATCTTTTATTTATCTCCGGCTAAACGGATCTTTATTGCGTGTGTACCTTTTGAATCAAAGAAGTAGGCTTCATTTTGAGCTAACTGCTTTTCAAAAGAACTTCCTGTCACACTAATATAATTAGTGTCATATACTCTTGCCGTCACAAGTCCGGCAGTAATAATCTTTTTAATCTCTTGTAAATTCAAGTCGAAAGAATTTTCAAGATAAGTAGCAGAATCCATAAAGATAATATAGAGCCCTGCCTTCCAAGCTTGTTTGAGAGCAAGCGTTAAGTTATTAATTGTAATGCCACTCTTTTCCATGAAGGCCTTGATGCTTGGAATAAATACAAATGCTTCTTCACCTAATTGCTTATTGCTTGCTAATTCTAAGTATTTAGCTAACAATTTGGTTGCTTTAAGCATATCTTCGGATTCACCGGTAAAGACCTTATCGAACATCTTATAGCGATCTTCATAATAACCATCTTCAACGTCAAACAAGTAAGTCTTGCGGCTAGTTTTGATAAATTGGAAAATCACATTCGTCTCTAACATATTTCTTTGTTCATCGGTGTTATATTGCAACATGAAGAAGTGATGTTTATTCGGCACAAAGTTTACTGCTGTCGTATCTTCAATATCGAATCCTAAAGGCAAGTATCCTTGACTTAGAACTGCTTCAATATCCTTACGTTTTTCGTAATAATCAATACCAAAACTTAGTGGAAGCATAGCAATCTTGGCTGGTCTTTCACCGCTCCATGCACTATCCATTTCTTTGGCAACTTTATTGAGGTTTTCAATAAGTTCTAGAGATGAATTACCTGGTGCAGGTTGGTAGACTTGGAAGGATTCTACATTATCATCGAATTCTGCCTGTCCACGTCCTGGGATTGGACTTTGAACTAATCGGTTCCTTCCTAATACAGTTCTGAGGTCGTCTTCATCAACTAGGTAGAGAATGAGCTTCTTGTTGATGTTTGACTGCATACTCATTCGATATACGCCAGAGCGATTCGACGTCATTATCATGAATATTCCAAGAGCCGAACCTTCTCGTAAGATCCTATTGATAATTGAATCAATTGCATCTCGACTATCCATTTCCGAGACAGAATCATACGCATCAAGCACATTAACGATAATTGGCAAAGTATTGCCAGTTAGTTTTTCATATTGTTCAAAGTTTGCTACGCCATATTCTTGGAAGAGTGCCTTACGGCTATCAAGGTTTTCTTCCATTAACTTAAGCATCTTAGCGAATTTTTCTTGTTCATCAGGGCTGACGATATCCGCAACGTGTGGCAATTTAGCTAATGGCAACAAACCATTATTTCCGAAATCAAGCAGATTAAATTGAACCTGCTGTGGAGAGTTATAACTCGCTAAGCTCATTACAATTTCTTGCAGAGCAGTTGATTTACCATATCCGGAACTACCAATAATTACGGCTGGGTTAAATTTAACTAAGTCAAATTCTAATTCGGCTTGTTTTTGTTGTTCTGGAATATCAATCAAGCCAAATGGGACCTTGAGCTGACGCTTAGCTTTCCATTGCTTGCGCCAGTCAATTTCAGGGATAACCACTTCGCTAGCTAATTCTGGCAACCATGGCTTATCTGGTAAAACAAGGTTTATTTGCTTAGATTCTTCTACAATTTCACTGATAATAGCTTCTAATTCAGTTGTTTCGTTATTTTGGTTAAAGTCCTGATCGTTTGCAGACAAATCACCAGTTAATAACTCTGCTTGACCTAAATGGTTAATAATCCAGATACGTTCATCAGCAGTATTCTTATTTTTATCACCATTAGGATCATAGCTTGCCCCACTCCATGCTGATTGGAACAATTCATATATTTCATTATTTCCTACTTGCAAGTATGCTCGACCAGGTTGAGTAATCGTGGCAGCATCTGGAGTATGTAAGATTTCTTTAGAATCACTTGGTTCTGACACTTTAAGAGCGATCTTAAACTTGGAGTTAGACCAGATCTGATCATTAACCACGCCACTTGGCTTTTGAGTAGCTAAAATCAGGTGCACTCCCAAGGAACGTCCGATTCTGGCAGTTGAAACTAATTCATCCATGAATTCTGGCTCATTGGCCTTTAATTCCGCAAACTCATCTGAAATTAAGAACAAATGCGGAAGTGGCTTTTGAGGATACTTTTTCTTTTCGTCAGGATCGTTGATCTTTTTTCCTTGTTTATAGAGCTTGGTATAAGCATTAATATTATTGACATGATATTGATTAAACCAGCGCTGACGCTTGGTCAATTCCGCGTGGATACTCTTTAAAGCTCTTTGCGTTCCCGCTCCGCCTAAGTTAGTGATTGACCCTAACATATGTGGCAATTTACTAAAGAGATTTGCCATTCCTCCACCCTTATAATCAATAGGCAAAAAGCCAACATCTTCAGGACTAAAGTTGACTGCTAAAGATAAAATATAACTTTGTACGAGCTCAGATTTTCCTGAACCTGTAGTACCTGCAATCAAGCCGTGTGGTCCATGGGCTTTTTCATGTAAGTTAAGATAAACGACATCATTTTTGCCACGTAAGCCCAATGGGACTGCCAATGTCTTTGAAGTATCTGCGCTATTCCATCTGTCTAAGATATTCAATTCATTGATATTTTTAACGCCGTACATCTCTAAAAATGAAATACTCTCAGGAATGGAGTTCTTTTCAACTTCTACCAAGTTTAAGTTAGCCAAGTGCTTGATTGCATTCTCAATAGTGTTTTCTTGAGGGCGATGATTTGGCACAAACTCTTGATTGCGGTAGACATTTTTATCATTTATTAATCTAGCAGCCTGTGTATTGTTATAACTGACAAGAGTATCAACTGTTTCAGGTAACATACTTTGCGTATCTTTTGACCAAATTACAGTCACACCATATTGAGACATATCTTCAGCTAAGAATTCGTTCAAGTTGCTTCCAGTAATTAGACTTTCATCAGTAATAACCAAAACAAAATGCGGGCCAAAGACGATATCTTGATTACTATTATCTTTAAGCTCTTGTCTTCTTTTAACTAACAATTGATAAAATGAATTCAAGATCATATCGCGAGTTTGAGCATTATAGACCATACCACGCAAGTTCAAACTTTGGATTTGGAAATGTGGTAGCCATCTCCACTCACGCCAGATCTTTTCATAATCATCTTGTGAGCTAATCAAAATAAACTGCACATCCCGATAAGAATGAAAACTAGCAATTTGAAATAATGATGTTTGCAAGGCTTCATTTCTGGCACTTAAGTTACCAACTAACCCAACTGTGCTTTCTTTCAAGCTAGTCGTAATTGGGGCTTGACGAACTAAGCTATAGCGATTGATGATGTCTTTTCTAACAAACTTTTCAACATCATTGAGTTCCTTAGCATCGTTATCATCGTATTCAATGCTATATGAAGAAGAAAGCGTGCCATGACCTAGGCTAACTTCCAAAAAGTCTTCATTTTTAGGCAAGCGTTCATAAATGCGCGGGTTATAGTCAACGAGCATTTGTGATAATTTTTCCATATTTGGAAAATTATATTCTAAAACACTCTTTTGTCTGGCATTTAACTCATCTAAACGGCCAGCAAAGCGAACCAGATAATTTTTATAAACTTCTTCTTGATGAGCATTATCTTGCTTGTCTTTTTTCTTATTAACAAAATAACTAGCAACAGAATATCCAGCAGTCATAATTGACATACTGCCCATGCCCAAAATCATTGCGGGATTACCATGGGACATAAAGGTCATAAAAATGCTGGCAATAACCATCCCTAATGGTGGCAGCAGCATCCCCCAGACAGCTGAATGCTTTTCTTGTTTAGGCTTGGGCATTGGCTGAAGTCTAATCTTATCTTTAGGTAGGCGCAGATAAAGTCTCGGACTTCTTCTAAATTCAGGGAACTTAACTGGATATTCATTGAGCATCTTTTGAGGTAATAGCTCATCAATATTTAACTGACAGTTAGTATTGATTGGGATAATTTTCCATTGCTTTGGTCGTCTTTGAATTAATGCACCGTCAATAACTAAAGTATCGCCAATCTTAAAGTCAGTCTTGATTCTATCTTGCTTTTGACCATTCCAGTAAAGTTGGGCTTTATTTGCATAGCCCTTAATTTCATAGCCGTCTGATTTTTTAATGAACTTAACTAAAGCTGTTGTTTCATTAATTACAATATCGGCTTGGCTGTTTGCTAAAACAAGATCATGATAAGGTTCATTAGTTAAGTAGATCTTAAGCTTATCATGTTCTACTACCACCAAATCTTTATCATCCGGTCTTTGAATTGAAGTGAAATGTTCAAAACTTTCCCCATATTTAAAGACATCATATTTAACTTCAGGATTTTCTTTAATTTCATCATCGAACTTAGCTTGAGGATCGGCAAATAATTGATTAATCTCCCTTAAATTCATTTGACTTGCCTCCTAGCTTTTTAAGGTAGAAATTAATTGATTCACGGTAGTTTTTCAATTTTTCTTGTTTTTGAGCACCATTCATTTGCATGTTGTTCTTAGTTTGAGAGTAAAGCTTAGTATAAGCATGCAAAATGTATTGGTCGTCACCAATGTTTTTGGCAATACTCAAGGCACTTTGATAATTTCCACGACCGATTTGGATCCAATATTCCAAAGTGTTATTGGCTGATAAAGGAGAAATAGTCTTTAAGACAGCCTTCTTTTGTTTATTTGATAAATTATCTAAGTTAATGTAGGAGCTTGCTAGCACGTACTTAGCATTCTTAGGTAAGTCTTGAGGTTGATACTTTTCCAGGTGTTCAACTGCTTTTGTATAATTGCTGCTCATATAATCACTTTGAGCATCGATTATATTTTGCTTTTTAGGAAGAACAAAAGCGCCCCAAACAATTGCTAAAACAGCAAGAATCCCAGCTAGAGCTGACATAACGATTGAAAGCCATTTAAGTGATAAGTAGCGTTTTTTTCTTACAACAACCAAATTTTCACGTTTTTCTCTAACGAGAGCTTGGATTTGTTTTTCGACGATTGCCTCGATCTGATCAAAGGTATTCGCTTTTTCAATATTTTGGATAAAGGTATTCTTAAGACCACGGCCGCCATTTACTAATTGCTCAAAATCTTGCTTAGGCTCTAAAGCATAGATGATCAAAGCACGCAGCTGCTTTAAGATAGAGGCGTTATCTTCTTTAAAAGGAGCAATCTCTTCAGCAAAACCACGGTGCACAACGATAATGCGATTTCCCACAAAATATAAGTTGTGCGGATTGATAAATGGAACTACTTGAGAGTCATTTTTAAACATCCAAAAAGCATTTTGAATTAACTGAAGTCGTTCAAGTTGCGAAAACTTCTTCAAATTATTTGCTAGAGACTCCACTTGCTTAGGCAGCGTATAGTTAATTTCTAATTCAGAATCGCTTTTCTTTTCGATTTTTCCACCAGCATAGTGCTCGCTAGCACCTAAAAATAAACTATATTGGTCTAAGATGCTTTCTTTAAATTGATTTGCCTTTAATTTAACTATTACGTTACTAACTTTATTAGCCTTACCTCTTTTTTCTTCAAAGGTAATTTGGTTTATTCCATCGCTTAATACAACCATTGTCTATCCTTTCTTTACCAATAATTGATCACCGTTTCCAATCGGATAATTAAGTAATTGAATATCTTCATCGACTTGCAAAGGCTTGTTAATTAGACTTAACGAAAATCGAGTCGGTAAAATAATGTTGTGAACCTGAAGAGCATCAGGCAAAATTTGATAGAGCTTTTTCAAAGTAAGCTCTTTTGAAAATTGCAAATCAAATATCTGATCCTCATAATGCAATCCAATTTTTATCAAGTTATTGTCTGTCATTTACTCCTTCATCCCTTCTAACTTTTAGCTTGCGGAAAAAGCTTGGGAATTTGATCCCTAACCAAATTCCAGCCCCTAATGCTAGGAACAATAGAATATTAATTAGTAAAATTTTAAGATCAGCTTGATCTTGCCCCGAAGAGTTATTGTCAATTCCTACACTCTTTGTTCCTGAAAATTTAGCAGTAAAGAGGTATTTGCGCAGAAGCTTTTGGTCATGACCAAGTTTTTCCTTTTTTGTGCTCAAAAAGACAGATCTCTCTGCCTTTCTGATTAATTGATTTTTCTGTTGTTTATTTTTCTGATCGCTTCGAGTCTTATCTTTTAAGAACAGGTCTGGGACCTCATAGTCTTGTTGACCATTTTGAGAATTTTGCCCATCATCATATAGGGCATCTACATTAATATCTAAGTCCCCGTCTGCAGCAGATACTGAAGAACAAGTCAAAAATGGCATCAGTAAGATTATTAAAATAGCAAATATGCTCTTAGCTTTAATATTCTCCATCTTCTTGCTCCTGCTTAATTAGGCTAAATCGATCATTCTTAGAAAACAGTCCCCAAACAATCACCAAAATTAATAATATGAAGAGTATTCCTAGCGAATAATTGCCAATCATGCTGCCATTGGAAATAACAGTATAGCCAGCTTCAATATTTTGAAGTGGTGAGAGAATATAGAGATCTCTAATTAATGAAGCAGTCCGGGTAATGATTCCTAAAAATGGCGTTAACATGAGATAAAAGCCTAACAACAAAGCCACGACAAAGATTGTGACATTCTTGAAATGCTTGCTTCCTATCGCTACTGCACTAGTCAAAATAGTAATAACTAAAGTGGTGTATAAGATCCAGTTCCCCTTACTAGTTTCTGGAATAAGGCTCATTGTACTCAAAGCAAAGATCAAACCTAAAACAATACTGAGTCCAAGAGTAGTTACAAGAGCTGGCAAGTTGAAAAATACTCGGGTTTGCTTTTTAAGAGAATTATCTTCGTTAAGCTTTCTATCTGGCAGATATTTGTTAATACCTAATCCAACAAATAGAGCTACTAAAGTCCCGATTAAAACCATAAAATATGGCAAGATTGATTTTTGACGGTCTTTGCTATAAAAGCCTTGTGTCCTAATTGGATTTGATAAGAAGTTATAAACACGATTATTATCCGATTCGCCGTTTCGAGCGTTAGCCATTACTTGGTTAAAAGCATTGGCGTAATTTTGATTATTATTTGCATCCTTCTTACCTTGCTTAACACCACTGTTTAAGCCAGACATAATGTCATTAGTATGCTTACGCAAATCTTGAGTTGTCTTAGCTAGGTTAGACATTTTTGGGTTTGCAGTCTTAGCTTTAGATTCTGGCTTTTCTGTAACAGCTAAATTAGAAGCATCTTCATTAATCGATTTTTTAATTTCTTGAGCTTGCTCAGCAAGATTATTAGAAGATGGCGCTTCTTGAGAATCTTGAACTTGGGATGCAACTTCTTTGATATTTTGATCTGCACTTATTGAAACATCTTTGATAGCCTTTTTGGCATCAAGGTACCATTTCAAGATCTTGCTTGATTGGTTGAGGTAATTGCTGATGGCATCTTCATTTAGGACTTGGTCTAATTTTTCTAAATGACCAATTTTCTTTTTCATTTTAATTGGTTCTTTACCAACAGCCTGATTCAAGACAGATATTTGTTCATTAATTTTTTCATAATATTTAGCAAGAGCTTCAGCTCTCTTATTCAAAGGAGTGTTATTTGCACTGATACCTGGAGAAACTGCCTTAGCTAAAGAATTATCAAGTTTTACTAATTTGCCGTGATCAAGATGATCTACAAAATTATCAACAGTATTAGCTTGGCTATTACCATATACAGCAGCTACTTCTTGCGCTGCAACGATAGTGTTTTTAATGTTGTCATTAACATCTCTTAGGTCAAGATCTTTTTTATTAACGAACTGGCCGCTTACTTGCTCTTGATCGTTTACTTTCCAGCTATAGTCTGTTGACCCATCTAAGCTATAATCATATGTCACCTCAAATGTTGCAGCGACACTGTGAGGTTCAAGTTCTTTTTTAGGATCTTTTGGTTCAACTAAAACAGTAAAGTGATCCTTATTATCATCTTTCTTAGTAACTTGATAATCACTATCTTGAACATCTAATGTTCCTACATCTTTAATCTGAATGTTCTTGCCTGCTGAAAAGACAACATTATTACTACCTGGATTAAATTTAAGCGTCACCTTAGCGCTGGATTGCTTATTGTCAGAATTGGTTACTAGTTTCTTTTGACTCTCGCCAAATTTAATTCCTTGCTCTTGAGCAAAGGCTTGCAAGATAGCAACTGAATTTTCATATTCTTTTTTAGAATTGTCGCCCCATAATTCAGACATTGCGTTGTCTTTACTTAAATCTGTATAAACAGGCAAATTTCTAATTTGGTTAACAACAGTCTGATTGAAGTTAACTAATAATTGTTCGTTATTAACAGTTGGGGATAGATAATTCTCAATTGCTTTGGCATTGTCTTCTATGCTGGCATCACTTTTGATTGAGTATACTTTTTCTAATTCATCTTTTAACTGCTTAAGTGCAGTTCTTTGTTCTTCTATTTCTTTGAGTAAATCTGGAAGGTCTTTGGTTTGCTTTTTCAAAGTCGTAAAACTTTGGGTCATATCCTTGAAGTTAGCAAGATCTTCTACCTTATCTTGACTTGATTCTAAGGCATCTAATTGCTTTTGTAGCTTATCTTTTAATTCATTGATCGAAGCTTTTTGTGATTCATCTTTACTTATTTGATCAGCTTCCATTGCCTTTCTCTGAGCATCAAGAGCTGACATCATTTCCTTAATTGAGTTAGCAAAATCAGTTTGAGAAACATTATAGTCATCAGTTAAGATGCTGGCGGTTTGATAGACAGATTCCAGCTGATTATTTAAATCAGAGAATGGATTTTGAACTTGTGTATCGAGGTTTTTGATGAGGGATGACTGGTTATTAGCCATTGTTTGTGCGTTTATTTGAGCATTACGCAAGTTTCCAATCAAGCTGGAGAAATACATTCTAACAACACGATTATTGAAGTAAGTAACAATAGCGTCAACGTTTCTTTCAATTGACAGATTGGTTATTTCATTTTTACCCTTGCGGACATGGTAAATGATCCCAGCTTTCTTAGGATTAGCATTTTCTAAGGACAAGATATCCCTAGAGAATTTTTCGGGAATTATTACTTCAACATCATAAGCACCATTATTAAGTCCGTTTTTTGCTTCATCTAGTGATGCTGTTGTCCATGAATGTTTGGAATCGTGACTGGCCAAAGTAATAAAATCGCGACCCAAATTATAATTTTTACCGTTAAATCTGGCACCATTGTCTTCATTAACTAAGACATAGCGCATTTTATTCTCGCTATTACTAGTAGTACTACGAGAAACATTCTTGTTCTTCATAATTCCAAAGACAAGAGCAGACATTAGAATTATTCCTAAAATAATAGTGGTTATTAATTTAATATTTTTATTAGTCTTTAATTTGTTTAGCAATGGTTGAACATCCCCTTCTTATTCTTACTAGAAAGATTTTTACAAAAAAAGAGACTTCCAGTTATAAAACTGCAAGTCTCTTATCTCAGATTAGTTTAAGCCAAACGCATTACTGTCTTGAGCATCACGTTCTTGAACAGTTTGAGCATATTTTTTCAATTGTTGACTAATTTGATTCAATAATTCAGTCATTTGATCAACATTAGTTTTTAATTGTGAATATTGTTCTAAATATGCTTGAAAGGCTTGACCTGACCACTCACTAGCCATATTTTGGTTTTCAGCACTAACCTTGTTAATTGCGTCTGCGAGTTGTTGAGCACCATTAGTATAAACGTTTGATGATGCAATCAACTGTTCTGGGGTGACAGATATCTTTCCAGCCATACTTAAACCTCCTTTTGATTTATTTCTTTTTAAAGATATCAAATAATTCCATCAAAAACAATAGTTATTTTAAAATTTTCTATTGTTTTTTTATTATTTTTGTAATTAGCATGTGTTATTTTAATTTAATACTCGATTGTTAGGCTTTATTAGCATTAATATCTAATTTTTTGACCCATTTGTACCTTAATTATTCGTCTTTTGATTAGCTTGATGTTAAGTAATACTTGAATCAACTTAGTGTAGTTATTTATTAAAGAAAATTGAAGAAATAGGCTGGCTAATCTCTTACCACGTTCTTTTGGCCGCTTTGTTACTTATTTCTCTCCAAAATTATCATCACGTGCTATATCACTATCACTTTGGTAGTTTCCAGCTGTCTGTACTTTGACAATTCTTCTTTTGATTGGGCCAAGATTGATAAACTTTTGTGTCCATTTGGTATAAGTCGCGGTTAAATATATAGGCACACCTAAAATAAATATTAGAAATACAATTGAGACTATTCTACTTAGAGTAATGTTTTTAATCTTAACAATAAAAATGGCGAATGACCCTACTCTACTACAAAAGAACATCACGGATCCCCATAAAATAGTTCCTAAAACAGCTCCCCATAACCAAGAAGACATTATCTCAACTTCTCCAGTAATTTTATTAATCTTTATATACTTTGTCTTGGCATAAAGAGATTTAACTATAACTACAACAATCATCATTAGGCTATAAAAAAGCAGAAATCCACCAAAGCCAAAACCAAAATTTCTCAAGTTTAAAAACTCACTAGTTTGATATCCTTTTCCACCTAACTGTATCCCTATTAAGGCAGTGAGTACAAACATTCCAAAGGCATACAATACTTGCTC
>NZ_CANBCP010000033.1 GCF_947367085.1 uncultured Lactobacillus sp.
GAAGCAACTAGAACTGGCAGTACAAGATCTTGCCATCTCAGTTGGAGCAAAAGTACTACCTTCTAACAACAAAGTTGCCAAAGCCTTTGGTAATTGGGTTGTTTCTAAAGAAGGTCAAGCAAGCATTAATGGTGTTGCAAAAGCGATTGGTAATACCAGTTCTGAAATTGGGAAACATTCTTCTGATATTATCATGTTTTTCCAAGGTATAAAAGATGGAAGCAAAAATGCCTTAAACTCTTTGAAATCCATTGGAAATTGGTTCTCTCATTTACCAGGTGTAAGTACAGCGGTTAAAAATGTTAAAGCATTCTTTAGCTGGATGAACACTAAAATGGGCGGAAATAAGAACAAAAACGCTTTCGTTCGTTTTGCTGGTCAAGCAGTGGGAGCAATTGCTACGATTTTTATTCCTTTGAAATTGCTGAAAAAATCAATTCAAGGAGTAGCTGCTCTCGGTAAAGATGTTGGAAGTCTCTTTAATTGGCGTAAAGGCAATAAGCTTGTTCAAGAACGAAATGCTTATATGGAGCGAATGATTAAGCTTCAAGAAGAATCCATCAATCTTACTAAACAGCAAATTGGGCTTGATCAAAAAAATACAAAGCCTACTAGTGGGGCAACCGGTGGCTCATCTTCTGGAGACGCATTAGATACTATCCTTGATAATGTAGGTGGCTCTGGCAAAGAGGGAAAGGCTGTAAAGGAAGCTGAAAAAGCCGCTGATAAAGTTCATATGGGCTTCTTTAAGCGACTTCGTCTAAAACTTAAAGGCGGCTCTGGACTGACATTCGCTGAAGTATTTAGAGGAGTTAAACCAGCCGCAGAAGCCGCTGGAACAACTGCTTCTAAAGGCTTTTTTGGTAAATTTAAGTCATTACTAAGTAAAATAAATCTTAAAAATTGGAAAATTTTTGGTGGTGCTGCTAAGGCTGGCGCAGAAGTTGGAGCGAAGGCTTCTACTGGATTTTTAGGAAAAATAAAAGGTAGTTTTTGGAAACTATTAGGTCTTGGTAAAAGTGCGATGGGATTCTTTGATAAAGGATTCCTGGGACTAGGATTAGCAGGTAATGCTCTAGACATTATCGGAGGCATTAGAAAGAAAAACTCACCAGAGCAATCCCGTCAATTAGGTTCGGGTGTTGGTGGTGCAATGGGAGCTGGCATAGGAGCAGCTCTTGGCTCAATCATACCTGGAATTGGAACATTAGTCGGAGCTGGGCTAGGACAATTAATCGGAACCACAGCTGGCAGATATTGGCCAGAACTTACAAGAGGATTTGGAGTAGCAGTTAAAAATGGCATTAATGTCGGCAAAGATATGTGGACCTCCTATTGTTCATTTGTTAAGGGAACTGGTACGGCATTAGGTAAACTTCTTAAAGGCGACTTTAAGGGAGCATGGGAAACCGTCAGAAAAGGTGGAGAACAAGCAATTTCTGGCGTAGTTAGCTGGCTAGACAAACACGGCTTAAAAGGAATAAAAAATTGGACCAGTAAATCAATCTCTTTAATTCAAAAAGGAGATTGGAAAGGTGCTGGTCACAATACTCTTAAGAGCTTTCAATCTGCATGGTCGGGATTTTCGTCCTGGTGGGATAAAAACATTCTCGGCAAAACCAAAAAGAGTTCTTCAACGTCTTCCAAAAAGAGCACTCCGACAGCGGCTAAGATCAAATCTTTAGGTGGTAATCACTATTCAAAGAAAGACATTGCTAACGTTAAAGCAATGAACAAGGCAATTACTGCTTATACTAGCTCTTTGAGCAAGTTAAAAGCCACCATTAAGAAAAATGATCCAACCAAAGAATTAAACGCAATGAATAAGGCTTTAGTTGGTCATACAAGTGGCTGGACTAAAGCGGCTACTCCTATTAAAAAGATTGGGGAAGCTTTTTCAACTTTGGCGAAATTCACATCCTCAATGGCTAAAAAGGATGCTTTCCAAGTATTTAATAAAGACTTACCAGACTTAGACAAAACCTTACAAAAGCACTCTACAAGTATCAAAAAGGGACTAGAGAAGCTTAATGATACTTTGAAATCTGGTAAAAAGTCAAACGGTTTAATTGATAACTCAAAAGCCTTAGCTGATGCTTTTGATAAATTAAAATCAAAAGTTAACAAGTTAAAAGATCCAATTTCATCTGTTTCTTCTTCATTTGGTAAGCTTCAAAAAGCTATGAAAGCCTTGGTATCTGGCAAAACAACTGAGTTTGAAAAGCTAGGTAAAGGCTTAGATAAGATGCAAACAACGTTCTACCACGTATTAAAAGGGAAGAATTCTGTTCCTAACTTGGTAGAAAGATTAACCAACTCATTTACCAAAAACAAATTAGATAGTGTTCTTAACAAGATTGAAAGTCCTTTAAAGAAGTTAAAAAATGACTTAACGACTATCAAGAAACCACTTGATTCTATTTCGACTTCAATCTATGTCATCAATAAAGACTTAGCTGGATGGAATAAGAAGAACCCATTAGATGCTATGGCAACTGGGTTCAAGAATCTAGATAAAGTTCTAGGATCTGTTTCTGGTAAAAACGGTATTGCATCTAAACTTGAAGCTATTTCAAAAGCATTTGGAACTGCTGGTAAAAAGAAGTCAACTGGTTTTGTTGGAGCTATGAAGGAAATTAATAGTCCTTTAAAGACTATGACTAGCAATTTCCAGAAGCTTCAAACCCCAATTACTAAGTTTACTTCTGCTATGACCAAGTTAGGAAATGGTAAGAAAAATCCAATTAATAACTTTGCAACTAGCCTGAAGAGTCTAGGCAGTGTATTAGGTGGTAAAAATAAACTCGTTAAAGATTTGCAAGACTTGAGTTCTGCAATTGGTGGAGTTTCAAAGGGCAAAGGAAAGAAATCTACTAGCGGACTTGTTGCTGCATTTTCGAGTTTAGCAACGCCTGCAAAGAAAGTTTCCGATGCATTTTCTAAGTTAAACAAGCCTATGTCCGCCATAAGTAAGTCACTTAAGTTATTCAGTGGTAAAAGAAATAAGAATAATCCTTTAATGAATATGGCTAAAGGATTTGAGAAGCTAAATGATGTCTTTAAGAGTAAAAAAAGCAATGTTACTACAAAAATGCAAGAATTTGTAGAAGCATTACAAGGTGGAAAAGGAAAAAAAGCTAAAAGCTTGCCAACTTTGCTAAAAGATACTAACAAGCCTTTATCTAAATTAGCATCATACTTTAAAGAATTACCTAAGCCATTAAAGAATTCAAGTGCGGGAATGAAAGCCTTTAGTAAGGCCTTGAATTCGTTTAAGAGCAAAAAGAGTAACTCAATTAGTGCCGTGACTTCAGCAGTCAAATCGCTCTATACTGCTTTAACAAAATATCCTTTTGGTGAAGAAATGAGTGACCAAGCAGAAATTGCAACAAAAGCTTTATCTGGTAATAGTTTTGCTAAAAGATTTGTTAGTGCTGTAAAACAAATTGAAAAGAAACTTGATACTTTTAAATCTAGCTTTAACAAAGATTGGTCTAAGCTTTGGAAAGAACTAAATACCCCTGTCAAAAAGGGATTAACCACAGTTGAAAAAACAACCGCCACTGATTTAAAAAAAGTTCAGAAAGAACGGGGAGATTTCCAAAAGACATTCTTATCTCAATGGAAGAGTTTTATCACAAGTGTACAAACTACTTTTAGGACTGGATTAAACACATTACCTGGATATGCGTCTTCTGCTATGAGAAGTGTAATTAGTCGCATGAATGCAGGTATCGGTGGTGTTAACAGTGTCATTGGTCAATTTGGAGGGGACAAGAAACTGTCAACTATTAGATATGCTAATGGTACCGAAAAAGGGCATCCAGGTGGTCATATGTTAATTAACGACAGCGCAAAGCCACATTGGAAAGAACTTGTTAAATTCCCGGGCAAGCCATGGACTATGTTTAGTCAAAAAGACACATTTATTCCTAACGCACCAAAAGGAACACAAGTGCTTAATGGGGATGATACATACAGCCTTATGGCTAAACATGGAATTTCTGCTTATGCAGATGGTACGTTGGATCCTGAACAAGCTTTAAAGATGATGGATGAAATTGATAAAAACCCATTAAAAGCTTTAAAGAAAGCCTTTTATAGCAAAGCTAGTTTTGCTACAGGTTCAGCAGTGGTGAGAGATTTTGGTAGTGCTTTATCAAATGCATTCTTGAATGCAATTAAGAATCCATTTAAGAAAGCTATTGATGAATTTGGCGGATCAATTGCTAATCCTGGTGGTGCAGGCGTTGCAAGATGGCGTCCCTACATCGAAAAAGCAGCCAAAATGATGCATGTTAACTTAACTTCTGCTGGCTTGGCAAAAATTTTGAGTAATATTGCTCACGAATCAAATGGTAGCCCTACAGTAGTTAATACTTGGGATAGTAATGCTCGAGCAGGACATCCTTCTATTGGATTAGTTCAGTTTATTCAGCCCACTTTTGATCGTTATGCTATTAGAGGACATAACAATATCAGAAGCGGTTTTGATCAATTACTTGCATTATTCAATGATTCAAATTGGTTTAACGATATTGCCCCAGGTGGTGGTTGGGGTCCAAGCGGAGCTCCAAGATTTGCCGATGGTGGCTTTTCATACAAACATCAATTAGCAGAAATATCTGAGGGCAACAAATTGGAAGCTATTATTCCTATGGATCTAAGTAAGCGCCCAAGAGCTTTAGAATTGATGTCCCAAGTTATTGCACGAATGCAAGCAGATAGTGGAAAACCGCTTATCAAATCTGATAATAGCGAAACCAATATAGTAAGCCAAAAATTAGACTCTTTAATTGGATTACTAGAAAAACTACTATCTCAAGATCAAACTATCGAAACTACTGTTACTTTAGATAGTCGCCAAATTGCGAAAGCTATTGCTCCATATAACCGTATTGAAAATACTAAAGCAGAAATAGCCCGTAGATTGGGATTAAGTGGAATGTAAAGGAGGATAAATGAGTACAGACTTAATTGTTAAAGATCAGTCATTAATAAGTGATTATGGAACATATATCCAATATCCATTAGTAATTGCTCATGCATCTCCCGAACTTTCACCAGTGTCTATAGCAGGACATAGTGGAGATTTGCTTACAAGTAATCACAGGTATCCTAATATAACGCAAACATTCAATTTATATGCAACGACAGAGGCCGGTTATGAAACATGGTCTCATTTAAGTCTAGATATTAATCAATGGCTAGTAAGCGAAACTTACCAGCCTATTTATATAACTTCACAAAATGATTGGCGCTGGGAAGGCTATCTGTCACAGCCTGCCAGTTTCACCCCTCAAAATGATTTTGAAGCAACCGCTTCAATTTCATTTAATTGTAAGCCGTTTATGAAGCGGCTAGATGGAGCTGAGTTTAAGCCGATTGTATCTCCAGTAATTAATACTGAACAAATTTTTGCAGAACCAACTTTCCATATAATTGGGAATGGTGACTTTGTAATTGAAGTGAATGGTCAAGATTATAAATTAAATGGAGTAGACGGAGAAATATTCGTTGATAGTGAGATGCAATGGATTTACAAACATTCAATGAATGAAAACAGAAGCAGTCTTGCAGAATTTCCAAATAACGATTTTCCGATTTTAATACCTGGTGAAAACACAATCGCTTTAAAGTCTGGGACAGCATCGGTATTTGAATTTAAACCAAATTGGAGGAAATTAGCATAATGATGATCAATAAAGTGCGTCATTATCCACGTCTTTATAATAAAGCATCAGACAGTTTATCCAACATGGGGCTTGGCCCTATGAAAGGAATAAAAACAGCATCGGTACAAAGAGATGCAAATAAAGTACCAGTTTTAACATTAACCTATGACAAAGACGATATTCTTGCACCTGAGCTTAAACCAGGTCGAATAATTGTGACTAGTATGGGGCCAAGAGATGATGAGAAAGAACAAAAATTTCGAATTTCTCAAGTTAATGGTGACAAACTAGAAGAATTAAGTATTTCAGCTACTCACGTTGCTGGTGATCTTGCATATAATGTCATTACAAAAGATATTAGCATTGCTAATGCTAGTCCTGAAACTGCATTTGACAGTATTAAAGAAGCTCTAGGAGATCCACTCCCGGAGCTTTCTTTCTACTCTGATATTCCCAAAGTGGCTAATTTAGGTTGGTCTTTTAAGGATGCTACCGCTGCAATCAATTTATTATTGGGCGAAGATCAAGCTGGTGATGAAACTGTTAATACCATGCAAGCTCTCTATAGTGGAGAGTGGACTTTTGATAACTACAAATTTTCGCTCTTGCAACATGCAGGGCAAGATACTGGATTGGTTGTTAAATATGGTAGACGCCTAAAATCACTAAATCAAGATACTAACGTTGATAATACTTATAATGCCATTTTTCCTTATGCGACATATTCGCCAGACACCATTACTGCACAAGAGGGCGGAACTCCAATGGACGGTCAAGGTGTTGTGCAATATGTTGGAGCAGGAGGTGCCCAAACATTTGATAGTCCATATGAAGGACATCATGTTAATGGGCATGTAAAAAATGGATCTTATTATCAAGTAGAAAAGAAAGCCGATGATAATACCGTTAATGGTGATACCTGGTATCTTATTGGAAATGGTCAATGGATCGACGAACACTTTTTCACCTTTGATAAAACGGGCGCTTATGTAGTTAACAAAGCCCAAGGTCAAGGAACTATTCGTGTATCATCTGATAGTGCTGACGGAGAAGGCTTAATTGTAGACTACAGTGGTGTAGGAACAATTTCCTATAGTGGTAAAGGAAAAGTAGCCCTTTGGACCAGTCCTTTTACAGGTCGCCATGTATCTGGTCAATATGTTGCTAATGGCCGTTCTTTTAAGATTTTCGCCAAAGCGACGGATTACTCTGGGAAGGTTTGGTATTGCTTAGGTAATCGAGAGAGTCAATGGATTGACTCTCAATATTTGGTTTTAACTAAAGAGAATGATTACACTAAAAATGGTACTCGCGGTATTTTATCGGTTGCAGGGCAGCCCCAGAAACCTAAAACAACAAAAAAAGTAGCTGTTGCTAAAGGCGTTAAAAAAAGCTCAACTAGAAGAAAACGGTCCAAGCAAATTGTAATTAAAAAGAAAGCTATAACAGCGATGACTGGACCTGGGACTGGTAAGCAAATATCTTGGAGTGCTCCAGAAGGTTCGAGATGGTTAATTACTAATGTTGCCACAGATTATAAGGATCAAACCTGGTATCAAATCAGTACCTATATTTGGGTTAAAGAAGATGATACGATCTCATTTACTCAAGCCGGTACTGTAAAGCCTAATATTGACGATATCCAAAAAGATGTTGCTCAAAAAACCGGCAAGATCCCTATTTACAATGCACCTAATGGTACAAGAGTTACTAATCAATGGGTCGGTGTAGGAACTCAAGTCCCAATTCTCTCAAGTGCTGACTCAAATGGTAAAACTTGGTATGAAATTGGGGAAGGTAGATGGGTAGATGCAGACTACTTCACTTTTGAAAACCCTACTGATGTTGCGCCGGGAGATTACGATTCAGCTGAAGCTAATCTTGAAGTACCAGTCCAAGATGTAACAGTGACATTACCAAATTCAATTGTTACTTCACCTTTCATGGATGATAATGAGCGTCTACGGATTCAGACGGTGGATTTTTCATCTTATAACGTAAGAGATGCTGATAGATTAAAGGAACTGGCTGATCAATATATCAAACAATATCGTATTGGCTATCCTAACACTTCAATGACTCTTGATTATCAACAAATCTGCGATGAAGTGGATCTATACGATTTAGTTCATGTTCAGTATGAAAAATTAAATCTTGAACAAAAAGCAGAAGTAAATTCAGTGATATGGGATCCGCTAAAAGAAGAATTCACTCAAATTACCATCGGGGATTTACCTGTTTCTTATGAACATATTTTAGGCCAATATGTTCAAAAAACTGTTCAAAAGAATACGACAACTCTTGAAAGAAAAAGTACACATTTATTTGGTCAACTTCATCAGGCGATGAAAGAACAAGGTGATGACCAAAAAGCAGCTGTTGCTAAGATCATGAATGAAGTCGGAGGCGTAAAGGATGCTGTTCAAATGCATTACGAAAGTACTTTAGCTGAAATGCAAAAAATTGACTCTGATGTTTCTAGTATAAATGAATGGATTAATAGTAATTCCGGCGGAGTTATTCAAGCTATTCCAAATTGGCGATCTCCAACTGAATTAGTTGCTGAAACCGGTAGTGGTGGTCAAATGAAGTTCAACGCAAATGGGCTTCAATTTATAGGACCAGATGGCAACTTAAGGACAGCGATTGATAGTGAAGGAAGGATTGCGGGAGAATACGTTGACTTTGGTAGAGTAGATGCTTTATCCATAAAAGGTGTTGATATTGAAGGCGTCGGAGAAATTTATTCACATAATAATGGTAATTCGGCTGTAATGTCAGCTTCAGGATTTTCCGCCAGCACTAATAATCCAGGCGCTGTTTACACAATTGCTACCAACGGCTACGACATTAGATTAAGCGCAGGAGGAAGTGAACATTGGTTCACTTGGAATGACTTATATAAAGCATTAAGCAGAAAGTAGGTACAAATTTGCAAATAGATATTGAACAAGCTCTAAACCGATTAGCTTCTAATTTAGGAACGGCAAACGCAACTTTAAATTTGAAAATTGCAAAAATGGAAGTTGTAATTGAATCATTACAATCCGAAAATTCAGAATTAAAAATAAAGCTTAAAGCTTTGGAAGGAGGTAAGGCTGATGAGCATACCTCATCTAACACTAGACACAAATAAGAATTTGAAAAGAATGGTTAGAGTTGCAGTTCGTCAAACAGAAAAGGGAGGCTTAATTGAAGCCTCTTTTTTAGATGCGGATTCTAGACCATATGATTTAACAAACTTACATGTTACGTTTAATGATAGAAAAGCTAACAATAAGTTTTTATCAGACAGTAATGTAACTATTGTTGATGCAAGAAATGGCTCAATTAAATATACTTTGCATGACCAAACCTATGCCGGTAGTGGTACAGCTTGGTTTGATATTTCAGATGCCTCAGGAAGCAAAGTCGACAGTACACAAAGCTTTAAAATTGAAGTAGATGATGCATTTAATGTAAATATCTATAACAGTGAATATGTAAGATCGCTTGAACTATTAAGAGACAAAATGCAAGCTCTAGTTGACGCTGCAAAAAAACTTGAGGATGACCAAACCAATAAATTTACTCATGATTTATCTACTAACCTCTCTAATGCTCAAAATCAGTTAAATAGTAAATTAACCTCCATGCAATCAGCATATGATTCTGCTGAAAGGCAAAGATGGGGAGCTTTCAATAATGATCAAACTCAAAGAACCAATACTTACAATGCTGATAGAACAAATCGAGATAATGATTATAAAGCTGACAAAGCTCGAATCGATCAAGATTGGGTAAACGATAAGGCACGTATTGATAAAGAATGGCAAGATGATAAATCTAGAATTGATGGTGAAGCATCCACACAGCATACGTCAATTCAAAACCGAGCTGATAAACAAAACAAGGATATTCAAGCAAGAGCTGATAGCCAAAACAAGGATATTCAAGCAAGAGCTGACAGTCAAAACAGTTCTATTCAAGATAGAGCCGACAATCAAAATTCTACTATTAGTGCAGCTTGGAAAAAGCAAACGGATGATATTAATGCTGCCTGGACTGCCCAAAAGGCATTTCTTGATAATGCTGTAAATAGCATTAATTCAACTTTGGATACAATTCGAAAAGATATTGATACTTTGAGCAAAACGTCATTACCAGCTATGGATCAAAAGGCAACAGAGGTTCAATCCAAAGTTGATAAATTGCGTGCAGATATGTCTGCAATTGATTTCTCCAGCTATGCTAAAAAGACTGAGGTTGCAGTAGCAAGAGCGATCCCTTTCCCAACAGATATCACAGATTTAGATAAGCTCCCCGAAGGCCGATATAATCCAAGAAATCTCACAGAGGATCAATGGCAAAAAATTAAGCATATCCCACCAATTGATCATTTCGGTATGATTATTTGCTATCGTGAAGATGGCGATGGTTGGCAATTAGCCTATTCTACTAATAACCCAACTATTATGTTCTTTCGTGGAGCAGGCGGTGGCACATATGCAGATTGGCAACAGTTGAAACAGCCAACCACTTCATACACAAACCAAGATATCGATAATAAAATTGCTGCAAATGTCCCTAGCGGCCCAATTACTATAGGCTATGATATTGACACAAAGAACGTCACAAATGAAACGAATCGCTATGACCACCGCTGGTTAACTGATTCAGGAACTTTAAAAACTTTTGCAGATGCAATTCAAGCATTGCGTGGTAGCGGTGCACATAGATTAAGCAGCCCAGTTGATTTGAATAAAATTTTAGGCAATCAGATGCAATTGTCAGTGTATAATTGCCCAAACTCAGATAATACAAATACACCTTACTTTTTTAACGATCACAGAGGGACTCTAATTGTTGCCAATTATGATGGTAATGCTAAAACACAATTTTGGATTCCAGTAGGAATGCCAGGAAAGAATGGGTTTGCTTACCGTTATATTGAAGGGCCAAACTTTCAACCATGGCAGCAAATTGCAAATCAAGTATTTGGTAATGAAAATGAGGACTTATTTGCCTATGATAGCTCACAAGTTAGAACCTATAATGGCAATGGCTCAAGCGTCAAGAATAAGCCGACTGAACTGGGCAACAAATCCTGGTTTAATGTGATTTATAAATTTTATCCTGGAGGATGGGGGACGGCTATCCTACTTAGTCAGGATCAAGAAATTTATATTAACGCAAAAAATGGAACTGAGTGGGGAACATGGCAAAAGATCCCTACCAGATCTGAATTTGAGGCTGTTAAAAATTCTTCAAACAATGCCTTATCACGTGCTGGTGGTAACATGAATTTGCGATCCACCATTAACTGGAATGGCGGAAATATCAATGATAAAACCGGTAATTTAGGTGGCTTATATTGGCAAGGTGGAACAGATAACATAAAAATATTTGCCGATCAGAACGGCAATGATAACCTAGATCTTGTCATTCAGTTAGGCGATGACAACTCTAACCACGTTTCTTTTAGAAATAATGGTGGCTCTGAAGTCGCAGCCATTAGAATGGATGGTAAGTATACTGGTAGGTTAGATTGGAATAACATTGATGGAAAACCGGATGTGGCTTCAAAGAGTGATATTACCAACTTAAATTCAAGAATGAATTCATTAGATCACGAATTGACTCAAAGAGTAGGAGTACTTGAGTCTAAAATGCCAGATATTCAAACCGTTTCAAGTGAAGCTGAAGGTAATACTTATCTTGCTTCACATCCGAATGCAATTATTTTCGTGAAAGGATGATAAAAATTGATTAAAGAAATCATTACTAGTGCGGGAAAATTTGAAAAGAGTTTAATTGGTCAAAGCGTTTATGTGCCTGGTACTGCACCTCAATGTAATGTTGAAACAAACAATAATCCAGATAACTTTACTATAAAAGCTCAAAGCTGGACGGTAGACAATGGCGGTAATGGAACCGTTGATTACGAAGTAAATATTAATGGTAAAAAATATATTCATGTGGTAATGAATAGTCAATCTGTATGGGTTGAAAAATCTCAAATTGGGGGGGTAGTTAAAGCCCTCTATAGTCGCATTCTTAGCTACTTTCAGCGTTTGGAGGTGGCAGCATGATTAAAGAAATTATGACTAGTGAAGGTAAATTCTTTAAAGAATTAAACGGAGTAAAAGCCGTTCCAACTGATCCTAATGGCTATTTGGCATATCAAACAGATTTAACTATTGGTGCACCAAATTGTGCCATTTATAATAACCCTGCTTATTTGTATGGACGCGTAACTTTGCACGGCACTAAGGGTTACATGGCTAAAGTCGCTAATGATTGGTGTTTTATTGCTGAAAGTGCTGTAAAAATTGTAGGGGGGGGTAAAATCCGCCTCTATCAAACTATTGCATCGTTTTTCTGTAAGAAAGGCGGTGTATTAAATGGCTATTAGTGAAATCATCACGAGTCAGGGAACTTATAAGAAGGATATTTTGTATTCTACTGTAAAGTTAAATAATTCATTAAAGTGGATTAGCTCTACGACCAATTTAGTTGATGTTTTATCAGATGTTTTCAGCGGTAAAATTGCCCAAGAAGAATTATTTTGGATGAGTGATGGCGATCACCCCGAAACAGCAATAATTAAATCAATTATTCAAGATAAGTATGGTAAGCAATTTTGGCATATTGGCGCTGATCCAATAAACAAGCCATATTCATCTTATGATGTCATAATTGAAGCCAATAACAATTTAATTATTGGGGGGGTAGTTAAAGCCCTCTATCTTTTAATACATAAGATAGTTAACCACCTTGAAAGTGAGGTGGCAGCATGATTAATATTTCAGAAATAATGATTGGTAATGCTAAATTTGTACCAATTGGTGGCAAAGTAATTCAAGTCACTCAAGAGAACCGATCTATAAATCGTTACTATTTGGATTATGAAGCCGACGCCGCAGGAGATAAATTCAAGTTTTCATTAACGACCCCAGATGAATACAATAATGGCTCTATTACTTCTCTCGTCCCTTACCTAATCTTGGGCATAGTCAAAGACCCTAAAGGAGAAACTTTTGTCGGTATGATGGCTCGATATGGCAGCATATACTGGTACAAATATTCCGATTTGTTGCCGTACTTAAGGACAGCTAAAGAATTATCAGGTGGGGGGGGTAAATAACCTCCTCTATCCACCTTGCTACAGCCTTCAAGAGGAGGTGGTAGCATGCTGATTGATAATTCTATAAAGAAAGTAATGGTTGGCTCAGATAATATTGAAAAAATATTTAACCAAACTGGTACGCTTTGGCAATATCACTATGGGATTAATACTGAACTAGTTTTTAAGGGCGATACAGCACTATTAGATATTGATAGATTGCCTAAAGAACATATGGCAACAGTAGGGGGGATCACTGCTCCATTCTATGACGAAAGTGGAATTTATTTCTATCCCATGTGGTGTCCCTATGACGATCAGCATCAGTATTATACTGGACTCCCCACAAATGAATATGATCCCTCCAGCGCACCAGCCAGACCTTCTCAGTTGGTTGCACAGGCACCCAATAGTTACTCAATAAATACTGGTAACCTATTTGGTACCCTTCAAACTTCAATTGAAGATGGCGGAAAGCATCTACGTCTAACCTATGTTAATACTGGTTCTTTATCTCCCTATGAATTTATGCCGACAAAATATGTAAAGATTAAATTTAAATTTTAATTATAAGAATCATTGATTTTCAATGGTTCTTTTTTTGTTTTCAAAAACTCAAGCCTTAGCGGGCGTTTCACTAGGGCTTTTTTTCATGAAGTAGAAAGGACAATAAAAATGTCACAAACAATTAATACTTATTATATTAGTAAAGATGATCAGCCATGTATCCCAGTTTTAATGGCTGTGACCTTAGAAAGAAATACCTGGCCATTTGTTGTGGAAGCTCCTGATCCAAGCTTAAAATCTCCAAAATATGATTGGAATAAGTCTGAATGGCACGATAATGACACTGAAACCTATGGTCAAAGAATTGCAGCAACAGAAGAAAAAGTTAAAGAACTTGATACTACGGCCGACAAGTTAGAAAAGACTGCTCAGACATTAGCAAATACACAAAAAGCTAGTGGTCAACAAAGCCAATTGGTTGCTCAACAAATCATGTCAACTCAAAAAATGATGATGACCATGCAACAGACTTTAGCAGCTGTTGCTCAAAAAGTTGGGGCAGATAATCAAAGTGCACCAACTACAAACACTGAATCGAAAAATGAAACAACTGAAAACGGAGGTAAGGAATAATGGGTATTTTCGCTGAACAATTTGAACAAATGTACAAGATGGATTATCAATTCGGTTGGATGGATAAGAACGGTTTAAGAGGTATCGTAGCTCAAGGGTTCTTATCTACCGAAGGTTATGAAAGAATCACAGGCGATAAGTATGATTCAGAAATTTCTGAACAGGCTTAGTCTGACACCACGAAATGCGGAACTCGGAATCTCTTTAGTTTTAATTCTAAAAGGACTTTTATTAAGTTGGGCGAGTGGATACTTCTTTTATCCTCCTGAACTTGCTGCATATCTTAACAACAATTATCTTGATTTACTGTTCACTTTGATTGGTACGGCTTTATTAATTTCATCCACTATGAGAGAGCGGATCTTAGATGATAAAACACATAATGTAGCATTAAATATTGAAAAAGTATCGCTCGTTTTAGCTGGTGTGGCATTTTTAGCTTTGGCAACATTCCAGATTACTCATGGAGCCTTTACTGTGGAGTACAGAATGGGACATACAGCACTAGGCGACATGTTCTGTTTTTACATTACGGTATTGACTGCTAGAGATGTATAGGAGGTGCTCCAGTTGCATGATGTATCTACAATTATCAACGCGCTGGTTTCCCTCATTGGGGGCTTGGTAATTGCCTATAATGCATGGGGCAAGAAACACCGGACAACTTACCAAGATACGATTAAGACACTTAGAGAAGAAGTTAACCAGAAGAAGGAAGATACTGAGTTCTATCGTCAACGGTGGCTCACTGCAGAAAAAGGTAATGATGAGAAGGATAAGACAATTGCTCAACTAAAAAGAAAGATTGAGAGGCTTGAAAATGAAAAACATTAATACTCGAGTGATGGACTATGTAGTTTTAGTTCAAGATGAAAAAATAAGTATTGATCTAGTACCGTCAGATATCAAGACGGACGTTATTGAAATCATCAGCTATTTATCACATGGAGAATTGAAGAAAGCGGATGTTTCTAATGAATAAGACAGACCTAGTGATCAATGTTATCTGGGCATTCGTTATCGTACTTGGTACTTTAACGAGTGCTTTTTATCTACATAGTAAGACTAAAATTGCCCAGCTTAGAATTAAGCATCCCCAGTTGGCAGATGTTTTTGATTTTATCGGAACACTCGCCTTGCGAGCGTCTAACTATCAAGCATCTATTGATGGCAAAGATGGAAGCAAAAAGCTAGATGATGCAACTAATGAGGTATATAAGCAAATTAAGTCGCTCTATCCTCAATTACCAATTGATGAATCCACTATTCGCAATTATGTTCAACATGCTTATGATGATGTAGTTAAATCTGATACAGGGGTAGAACCGCCAGTTGAACCGATTGAAATTCCAAAAGTTTCGGCTCCAGACACTCCTGTACATGAGACAATCCCAGAAGTACCTAAAGAAAATGAGAATCAATCATCTGCAAGTCCACAGGCAGACAAATCGATTATTGAGTCACCCAAAGAAAATAAGGATGAATTGCTAGATGACTTACACGTATAATCAATATATTTTTGATTCATTCAAAAAGAAAGGAGATAAAACACATGGCGGAAAGCACAACGCAAATGTATGGAGTAGACGTATCCAGCAACAATTCAGCAAGCACAAATAACTATGTGAATTTTGGCTCAAAGTTCGTTTTTGTTAAGTTAACTGAGGGTACGAGCTATAAAAATCCTAGTGCAGCCACTCAAATTGCTACAGCAAAAGCTAGTGGTCAAGTACCATATGGCTATTTTTGGGCTATCTTTTCTGGTGATTCTTTCTTGGCTAAACTAAATGCCGAATATGCCGTTAGCACAGCTAAGCAGTTAGGTCTTCCAGCAGGTAGTTTTATAGCTACCGACTGGGAAAAAGGTGACGGAAATATAACCACAGGTAATACCGTTGCTAATACTCAAGCAATTCTAACTTCAATGAGAGTAGTAAAAGATGCGGGCTACCGACCTATGCTTTATTCAGGAGCTTATGTTTTAAGAACTAATGTAAATACTTCATTAATTCTTAAAGAGTTCCCTAACAGTTTATGGGTAGCTAGTTATCCAAGATCTGGCGCAGTTAATGAACCAGATTTCAACTACTTCCCATCAATGGATGGAATTGCAATCTGGCAGTTCACAGATAACTGGCAGGGAGCACGGGTTGATGGTAATATTGCAGTAATTGATCTAGCTTCAAATGATAATGGAGATGATGAAATGAATTGGCATCCAGGAGTCCAATATGATCAATTAGGAATTGTAAAAATTAATAATTCAAATGGTGCCGATCTATATGAGGATTCAACTTTAACAAAAAAAGTTGGGCACCGTGATTATGGTACGAGTTTTAAAATTAGTCGTGCTAAAAATGGGGCTGTATGTGCTGGAACCAATCAATGGTTTAGCCAAGCAGATGTACTAACTAAGATTAACCCACTCTCAGTTAATTCATCCGCTCCAGCTATATTTAGACTTACGTCTAACGAAGCGTGGACGCAAAATGAGCCTAATGCAGCAGCAAAAGGTATTAAGAAACACTATAAAGGTGAAACATTCAAAGTGTTCGGCAGAACAGGACAATATCTAAAAGTTGGTTCTGAACAAGATGGAAAATACTTTGATGGCACTAAAGGACAAATTATTTTATAAACTACGAAAGGAAAGTAGTTAGATAGCATGTTAAAAGCCACTCTGGAAGCTAAGAACTTCTGGGGTGGCTTTTTTTGTTTGCGTTTAATGTACTTTACAAAGTACATTTTGGAGAATATCATTTAGTTAAAGAATTTATTGTTGGGAGGCAACAAGGATGAAACAAATTAAATTTGATAAAGATGCTGATAAAGTCAATGTAACCGTTAATGATGAAAACTACGGCTATTTAGTATTTGATAAAGATCAAGATGCATGGGTTTTATGGCCTAAAGCAATTGATGATGGAGTAACTTATTGGCAAAGCCTGAAAGAAACCGAAAATCAAATAAAAGAGGAATTACAATCATCTAATAACTGAAAGGAATAAACATCTATGAACGATTTAGAAAAAGCTAAATCTTTGATTCTCAATAAAAAAACTTCACTAATTGATTTATCGAAAAATAATGAAATTCCATATTCTACTCTCCGTAATCTTAGATCTAATCCGGAAGATTTAACTAAAGCATCCTGGCAAAGAATACACAAACTTGCAAGTATATATGACAAAGCTAATTTAGACAATTTTAACTTAATCGATGATCCATGGATCAAAGTGCTTACTACTGAGGGAAAGACAGACACCGTATCACTCAAGACTCTCTTTCAAAATGCTCAAACCTATAGACGTCTCGCTGGGGAAATGCCCACACAAGATGTGATAATCTTAAGATTCTTATTAGCAATTTTAACTACTGTTTATTCACGAATGAATGCAGACGATAAGAATTATTCTTGGCTCAAAGTTGATAGTAAATACAGGGTATTAGAAATTTCAGAATCTAATTCTATTGAGGAGGATTTACTGAATACTTGGAAAACACTTTTTGAAAATAAAAGTTTTTCAAATTCAGTTATTAAATACCTTGAAACTAATAAAGATTTTTTTAAATTCAATGACATATTTTATCAAGTACCAGCTAATCTATATGATAAATTGGTTCCTGACAATAAACATATTGATATTGAGAGAAAACGCGGAGTAGTTGGCGTTAGACAAATTAATCGAACTATATCCGAAAGTGGAAATGATGTCGATGTTTTTTCTCCAAAATCCAATTCCGAAAAAGATAATTTAGAAATTGATGAATTGGCTCGCTGGATGATTATGTATGAAAATATTTCAGGTACTACCGAAAAGACAAAGATTAAGAGCGACAAATCTTTTAGTATTTCAGCAGGTTGGTATTATAGACTGGATGCGATTCACTTTGAATCCACTAATTTATTTGAAACGTTAATGTATAATCTGGTTCTTAAACCTTATTCTGACGGATATAGAATCGAAAAACCGATTTGGGAATTTTCAAGCATGCAAGACTACGTTGAATTTTTAAAAACTGATCCAAACCCACAAGAGTTTTCGATTAGTTTACTCTATACTTTAGCCGCTCGTATGTTCCATATCGAATGGGTAGATGGTAAACCAACTATCTTTTCAGCTGGCTTACCAGGATTTAATAATAAAAACGTGTTCAGTGAACCAATGGCCATTTGGACGTATAACAAAAATGAAGATAGTTATTACTCAGCAGCAATACCGATTGAAAGATTTGATAGAAATGCATGGCAAAAAACAGATAAATACATCGGTGTTCCTCATGAACCAGGATTAATGCAGTGGCTTAGAGAATTAGCAATCAAAGGTGCTATTTCAACTATTGAATCTATAGGTTTGCAATTTACTAATCTGGTTAGTGATGGAAAGAGCTATTCTCAAATTCCAATTGCTGAATACAATCAAGGATTTTGGATCCCTATTTCTGTCCTGCTTGATGAAAAATGGAACAAGAAGCTGATTATCACTACTAAGCAATTATCTTCTGAAATCAGCAATTATAACAGATTTATCAACCAAGTTTATCAACTTAGAGGCTTTGACAAAAAGATTGCTGACATGCATGCTAAACAGGCAAATGACCAACTGAACTACACATTAAATGATTTATTCAAAAGATGGAATTTTGACATACAACCATCTAGTGATTCACAAGAAGCAATAAGGTTATTTGAATTGTTAGATCAAGCGATCAAGTCGGCGGCTAATGATCTGGTTCAAAATGCATCTCCGCGAGATATAAAAGGTACCTTAGATGATGATGGCAATGTAGTAAATATTTTCACATTACACAATTGGTTTAGACTGAATTCGGCTCGAATTACTAAAAACTTAAACTCCGAATTAAATAATTAACAATTAATAAAAATATTTTACTTTATTGTTTTGATGTATAATAATAAAGATCAAGTTGAGAAACCGTAGGAGTAGGTTCTTAACTAAAAATAATCGATGAGGAGTCGTTGTTCGACTTCTTTTTTTATAGAAGAGAAATGAGTTTAAATTACATTATAAAACTATAGAAAACGTAAGAAGTTTTAAAACTGGCACACATTTGGCACACGCTTAGTTATTAGGAATTAAGCAAAGGGTTGATGTAGCTGCACTTATTCCGCCATAAATATACAGTATCTAGGTTCTCCGAACGTAACCGTATACTGGCGGGATTAAGCGAAAATGTTATTGTCACAGAAGCTAAGAAAAAATCTGGTTCTTTGATTACGGCAAATCTAGCTTTAGAAGCAAATAGAAATATATTTGCAGTACCGGGACCTTTGACTAGCCCTTTATCAGAAGGACCAAATTACTTAATCGCAGCTGGCGCAATGCCGATTGTA
>NZ_CANBCP010000034.1 GCF_947367085.1 uncultured Lactobacillus sp.
TACTACGCTGTCAGTTGAGATTTATTCTCGAGCTCGTCAAGGTATTAATTTAGAAATCAATGCTTTAAGCACCTTAATGTTTTTATTTGTATTGATTTTGGTTCTTATCTATTACTTCATCACCGCTAAAAAAGGACGCAATAGGAGGGTAATGAAATGAAAAAGATTATTATCGGAATCTTAGCAATCATTGCCGTTTGCTGTGGTCTTGAATTATTGGCGCGTAATCTAAACAATCATGATGTTACTTCAAATAGCAAAAACTTGGTTATCTATAACTGGGGTGATTATATTGATCCCAAACTCATCAAAAAGTTTGAAAAACAAACTGGCTATCATGTAATTTATGAAACATTTGATTCAAATGAAGCAATGTACACTAAGATCAAACAAGGTGGGACTTCTTATGATGTGTGTGTTCCATCGGATTACATGATTTCTAAAATGCGTAAAGACCATTTATTGGAAAAAATTGATAAAAAGAAGCTTCCAAATTATAAAAATATTGGTCAGCAGTTCTTACATCAGTCTTTTGATAAACAAAATAACTATTCTATCCCCTATTTTTGGGGGACGTTAGGAATTATCTATAATGATCGCTATGTTAAACCAGGCTCGATTCAGCATTGGAATGACTTATGGAAAAATAATTATCGACATGACATTTTGTTAGTTGATTCTGCGCGCGATATTATGGGGATGGCGTTAGCTTCGATGAATTATTCAATGAATACTCGAAATTCTTTAGAATTAAAACTGGCAAAGACTAAATTGGATGGTTTGGGTCCAAATGTAAAGGCGATTATTTCTGATGAATTAAAGATGTATATGATTCAAAATGAAGCACCAATTGGTGTTACGTGGTCTGGCGAAGCTCGCACTATGCTTGATCAAAATCCACATTTACATTATGTAGTGCCAAGTGAAGGATCTAATCTTTGGTTTGATAATTTTGTTATTCCTAAGACTGTGAAAAATAAAGCTGGCGCTTACAAGTTCATTAACTTTATGCTAGATCCTAAAAATGCGGCTCAAAATGCGGAATATATTGGATATTCAACTCCAAATATTCTTGCACAAAAGCAACTACCTAAATCATTGCGTGATGATAAACAGTTTTATCCTTCTAAGCAAACTATGAAGAATTTACAAGTATATGAGGATTTAGGTCCTAAAAAGATTCAAGAATATAATGATTTATTTTTAGAATTCAAAATGTATGCTCGCTGAAGCTGACACTTAGGTATAATTAATAAATAAAGGAGGGGACCTATGAAATTCGATCTACAAAGCATTCTCACCTGGCAGAATTTGATGAATGTTCTGGATATCTTGATAGTCTGGTATATCATTTATCATTTAATTATGCTAGTGCGTGGAACCAAAGCTGTTCAATTAGTTAAAGGTATTTCACTAATTATTATTGTTAGAATAATTGCTGGATTTTTAAATTTACATACTTTAACTTATTTTGTTGATCAGATTCTATCTTGGTCAGTAATTGGAATAATCGTCATTTTCCAACCTGAAATTCGGCGTGGATTAGAGCATTTGGGACGTTCCCCGATTTTTGGTGGAAATAATGTAAGTGAGAAAAAGACCTCTGAGCGGATGGTTCATGAACTGGATAAGGCAATTCAGTATATGTCAAAAAGACGAATCGGTGCACTGATTACTATCCAGCAGTCAACTGGTTTAGAGGATTATATTGAAACAGGTATACCTCTTGATGCTGACATTTCGGGAGAGCTATTGATTAATATTTTTATTCCTAATACTCCACTTCATGATGGAGCTGTAATTATTAGAGATAATAAGATCGCAGTAGCAGCCGCATATTTACCTCTTTCTGACAATACTACAATTCCCAAAAAATTAGGGACCCGTCACCGGGCAGCTGTCGGTATTTCTGAAGTTACTGATGCTATTACAATTGTTGTTTCTGAAGAAACTGGTGGTGTAACTATTACCAGAAATAGTCAATTGATGCTCGATTTGACTAGATCAGAATATATGAAATATTTGACTGCACAACTAGTTCCAACTGAAGACAGTAAGCCAAATTGGTATCAGAGAGTGATTAATAAGATTTGGAATTGGGGGTCGAATAAAAAATGAAACGTTTTTTTGACAAACCCTGGTTTTATAAGATTCTTGCGCTTTTATTAGCCATTTTATTAGCTATTTATATTAACTATAATCAACAAGGCTTTGTTCCTAAAGGTCAGCGCAATCAAACCATTAAAACAGCTACACGTAAAGAAACGTTAAAGGTTCCTTTGCAAGTTTCAGTTAATACAGATAAATATTATGTAACTGGCTATCCAGAAAAAGTATCTTTAACAATCTCTGGTTCAAGTGCTCTGGTTACTTCAACTATGAATACACAAAACTTTAGAGCCTTTATTGATTTAAGTCACTTAAAAACTGGAAGTCACGACGTAGCAGTTAAAATTAACGGTTTAAGTAATCAATTAGCATACTCTATAAAGCCAAAAACAGTAAGAGTTACAATTCAGGATAGAAAATCTAAGTCTCTTCCAGTTCAAATAGAGTATAATAAGGATGCTGTGCCTGATGGGTATCAAATTGGAACTGCATCTAGTGATCCATCAGTTATTAACGTAACTGGTGCCAAAAGTGAAGTTAACCAAATTGATCGAATTGTTGCACGCGTTGTTCTTCCCAAGGGGCAGACAGAAACTTATAATAGAGAGGTAATGCTAATAGCTGAAGATAAAGATGGACGGCAGTTAAATGTCGTGATGGATCCAGCTACAACGCATGTTCACATTCCAATTCACTTGCCAACTAAAAAAGTAAAGGTAAATGTGACCTCTCATAATGAACGGCAGAATCGGATTTATTCGTTAACTGCCAATCATTCAACAGTTAGACTTTATGGCAAAGCCAGCGTATTGAAGAAATTAAGTGAAGTTTCTTTAGATGTGAATTTAGATAATATTAATTCTGATACCACAAAAAAAGTGAATTTGGTTTTGCCTAAAGGAATTGTAAAAGCTGACCCCTCAGAATTTACAGTTAAAATCCATGTGTCACAGAATGTGAATTCGGTGAAGAAAGAATAAGTTAGAAATAAAAATTAAGAAAGGTTGTTTATAAAGATGCTTAAGTACTTTGGTACGGATGGTGTGCGTGGTGTTGCTAATGCAGGATTGACTCCTGAAATGGCATTTAAGTTAGGTCGTGACGGAGGTTACGTTTTAACTAAGGATAAAAAAGACGGAGAAAAGGCAAAAGTTCTTGTTTCAAGAGATACTCGTATTTCTGGACAAATGCTTGAATATGCTTTGATTGCTGGTTTATTATCAGTAGGGATTGAAGTCTTAGAATTAGGTGTGATTACCACTCCGGGCTTATCTTATCTAGTTAGAGCACAAGGTGCCGACGCTGGTGTTCAAATTTCAGCTTCTCATAATCCCGTTCAAGACAACGGTATTAAATTCTTTGGTAGTGACGGTTTGAAGTTATCAGATGCCAAAGAAGAAGAAATTGAAAAATTAATTGATGCTCCTGAAGATACTTTGCCACGTCCTTCAGCTGAAGGATTAGGTACAGTGACAAATTATCACGAAGGTGCTTCAAAATATCTTCAATTTATTGAAAATACGCTACCAGAAGAATTAGGTGGAATTAAGGTAGTTGTTGATGGTGCAAACGGTGCATCAAGTGCATTGATCTCTCGCTTATTTGCAGATATGGGCGTTGACTTTACTACCATTGCAACTCATCCAAACGGTTTAAATATTAATGACCACGTTGGTGCAACTCATACTAAGAAGCTTCAAGAAGAAGTGGTTAAGCAAGGTGCTCAACTTGGTTTAGCTTTTGATGGGGATGCTGACCGCTGTATTGCCGTTGATGAAAATGGTAATGAAGTCGACGGTGACCACATTATGTATGTTATCGGCTCATATTTAGCTGATCACGGCCGTTTAAAGAAAGATACTATTGTCACTACTGTGATGAGTAATCTTGGCTTTACTAAGGCTTTAGAAAGACGCGGCCTTAAGAATGTTAGAACTCAAGTTGGTGACCGTTATGTTTCTGAAGAAATGAGAGCTAACGGATATAACTTAGGTGGAGAACAATCTGGTCACGTCATCATTAGCGATTATCACAATACTGGTGACGGCATGCTTACTGGACTTCACTTACTCTACGTTATGAAAGATACTGGTAAATCTTTGAGTGAATTGTTGAAGGACTTTAAAGAATACCCACAACGTTTAATTAACGTTCCAGTAAAAGACAAGAAGTCTTGGAAAGAGCATCAAGCTATTATTGACGCAATTGATACTGTTGAAAAAGAGCTCAGTGACGACGGTCGAATCTTTGTAAGGCCATCAGGTACCCAAGATTTACTTCGCGTTATGACTGAAGCACCAACTCAAGAATTAGCAGATAAGTATTGCGAGCAAGTCGCAAATATTGTAAAGCAAGAAATGGGTAGTGAAGAATAATTACCACTAAAAAGAGGTTCTGAAATTTTCAGAACCTCTTTTTTTTGAGAATTTTTATATTATTTTGAATACATATCTGTCCAAAATGGTAATTCAATAGGATCTTTTTCAAAGCCCTCTAATTGTTTATCAGACAAATATTTCTTGTTAACAACGATATTATATGTGTATTGATTCATCCATTCGTTAGACATGATAAAGTAACCCTTATGTCCAACTTTTGGACCCCAAGAATTTTGGACTTTCCATTTGGTAGGGCGATCATCTTCTAGATCAACACCACAAATTAACATTGCATGTGTCGGCATACTTTCTTGATATTTAACTCTTTGAGCCTTATTATTATCTAATTTGAAGCCAAATGATCGATTCCAGTCATAAGAATCTACTGATAGCAGTCCAGCAGGATTGAACCATTCTTGTAAGACATCGCAAGCAAACCAAACAGGCAAACCATCTTTTAATTGTTCAATAGCCAAATGACGAATGTCATGCATTGGGACATTTAAGTAGCGAATAGCTTGACCATCTACCATATTATTGGATAGATCAATACCGTAACTTTGATCAAATGGATAATCAGGACTCTTTAAGTTCATTAATTCAATATAATTATCTAAATCAATATCTACGAATTTCTTGAAAAATTCTATTGGTGTAATTTCTCCAGTTGAATGAAATACTTTATTTTTATCATAATATTCAAAGACAAAACTCTTTGGAGGAGTACCAAAAGCGATTGAAAGGATATTATAATTCTCTTTATTCATTTTACGTAAATGAGCATTTAATTCTTCGCTTGAAGCGTGGGTATTTACTAAATCACGTAATTTCATAGCGTCATTTCTCAGTTTACGATTGAACATGAAGTTAAGCTCATTAGTTTTCAAAGCAGGTTTAGATTCAGTCATAGTAGAATTAGGAACTAAGCCATATTTCTTAACTAAGTTGACTAAAAGCATCCAATCTCCACCATCTTGTTGAGGAGTATTAAATAAAAAGTTTACTTTACGATCCGATAGTGGATGACTAGCAGTATCAATAATATTTTGATAGAAATAATTAGCTCTTTCTAATTTATCATAGAAGAAAAGATATGCGGGTGAAAATTCTAAGTCCTTAATATCATGCTTTTTAGCTGCATAGAATCTTAGAAAGTTCAAAGCTGAAAACATCCAACATCTCCCAGATTGTTGTTGATTCATTACATTATTTGAATCAACATCGATAGAAAAAGTAAAATTATATTTTTCAACATCACTTTGATTAATAATTGAGTTTTTAATACCGTTTTCCACTACTGCATTTTGGGTATTGCGTAAACGGGCAGTATTTAAAAATTCGGTTCGAAAGTCAGCAATTTCGTTTGAATCTAATTTTGTCATAATAATCTCTTTTCTGAAAATAATTAATCTTTAATTGGAGCGTTATTTTCGTCAGCCTTAACTACTTTAATTGATATTTGTTGATCGGGTTTATATGGACGCTTAATTGGCATCCCCATTGGATTTTGATCTTTTGACATTACGGTAGTAGGCACATTTGAACTAACTTTTCCAGGTTTTTTAAGACCTTCAATTTCCCAAGTAAATGGTGCAAATTTGTTGTGAGGGTCAACCCAATTGTGGTGCTTTGAAAGTTGATACATAACAAAGCAGATCCCTAAAATTACAGCTACTAAAATCAAAATTACAGAAATATATGTAACTGGAGAACCAACTTCAGCTTTAACTTGTGCTGGTGGATAAATGGCTAAAACAATCCCAAAGATACTTGAAATAAGACCGAGTCCAGCAACAAGCCATGCACCAAATTTACCACCGGGAACTTTAAAGGCTCTTGGACGGTTTGGTTGATCATAACGTAATTTTAAGAAAGTAGTAAACATTAAGATGTAGTAGAACAAATATAAGACAGTAATAGTCTGCGTCAACATAATTACGAAGCCTTCAACATTTGGTAGTAACTTAACTAAGTAAGCAATAATTGTCATTCCGGCAATTTGTGTATACATCAAGTGAGCAGGCATTTCGTGTTTGTTCTTTTCTTGGAACCAGTGTGGTAAAAAGCCAGATCCGCCAGCTTGACCCAACATAAAGGAAGGACCAGCCATGTTAGTAATAACACTCGCTAAGACATTACATAAACCAGCCCACACAAGAACCATATATAACCAAGGCATTCCAATAGTTGCACCCAGAGTTCTAAAAACAGTATTTAAAGTATAAATAACGTTGATCTGTTTTTCTGGAACAATCATGGCGATAATTACAGTTCCGACCACGAAAATTAAGAATACTAAGATCATAGAAATAAACATGGCTTTAGTGAAGTCTTTTTCAGGATGCTTCAATTGTTTGATGTGAGCAGCATTCATATCAATACCGGTATATGAGAAAAATACCCCGGCCGCTAAAGCTAAAGTTGACATTCCATTCCACTTAGGAATTAATCCCTTGGGTGTCATTGGAATAGCTGGTTGGTGTCCTTGACACAACCAGACAATAGTCAAAATAATCATTAAAGCTAAAGGTATAAATGTACCAATTAAGACACCATATTTAGCTACACTAGAGAAGGCTTTAACACCTTTAGTTGCAATAAATGTTAATACCCAGTATAAAATAATAAATCCCGTCATGATTAATACTTCATGTTGGGGGTGTTGTGCAAATTGTACAGCCTTGTCATACATAGGAGTATAAAACATAATGGTTGCGGCATAACTCGGCATCCCCATACCAAAGTTAATCATGGTTTGGAACCATAAAATTAATAAACAGGTTAATGCCCAGCCTTTACCTAGACCTTCGCCAACCCAGCGGAAAATCCCACCTCTGTTGCTCCAACCGGAAGCTAATTCTGCAGCGACTAAAGCAGTTGGAATAAAGAAGCAAATCGCACCAATCGCAAAGTAAGTTACAGAAGACAAACCATAGAAGGCTTGTTGAACGTCATTACCGATACCGGCAATTATAGTAACGTTCATTAATGTTAAAGCAAGTATAGAAATGTATATTCGCTGAGTTTGTGCCTTTTCTTTTTCTTGAGGCATAAAAACACTTCCATTCAATAAAACTCTTTTATATAGAGCTTTCTAAAAAAGTGAAAGTATAGCTAAAATAACCTAGATTCTTAATAATAAAAAGTAGATATTTTAGGAAATCAATAGCGGAATAGTAGCAAAAACATCATAAACTTTTTAATGTAATACAATCCCGAACATTAACTCATCTTTCTTAAATATAATGTAATCAACTAGTATTCTTTCATAGTTCTTAAGTAACAAATTGAGGTAGGCCAGAAAAAAGACTAGATAAAATGACATTTATTTAATTTTTAGAAAGTAGTTGAGTGAGAATAGATATATTAAGAAGATATATATAATCAAGTTCATCTATTCACTTGTGAGAATAATTCAATAGGTTAAGAATTACAAATAAAACGCTTTTTAGTGATTAAATCAGATAAAAAAGCTGAAATTGGTATGGACCTCGAATTAATAATAGACCAATTTATATATAAATGCTTGACCTTAACTATAATTTTTACTATTATATCAATTGCAACAACATTTTTATAAATAAAACATACAGTCTAGACCATTTCGAAAAATGGTTTGTTAAAAGGAGATAAAAATATGTGTGGTATTGTTGGTGTGGTTGGAAAACCTGCTCGTGATATTGTTTTAAATGGCTTAAAAAATTTGGAATATCGTGGTTATGATTCAGCTGGTATCTATTTAAATGACTTAAGTGGTCATGCATATTTAACTAAGGCAGTTGGTCGTATTAGTAACTTAGAAGAAAAATTAACTCCAGACGAGCAAGGCTTAGTGGGCATTGGACATACTCGTTGGGCAACTCATGGTAAGCCAACAGTTGATAATGCTCACCCTCATGTATCAGAAGATGGTAGATTCTACTTGGTACATAACGGTGTTATCGAAAACTATGCCGAGTTAAAAGAAAAATACCTCTCAGATGTTCACTTTAAGTCAACTACAGATACTGAAGTGGTTGTTCAATTAGTAGCTAAGATTGCTCGTGAAAAAGATCTTGATGGCTTTTCAGCATTTAAGGAAGCTTTGAAATTAGTTAAGGGTTCTTATGCATTCTTGTTAGTTGATAGTACTGAGCCTTCTCACATTTTCATTGCCAAAAATAAGAGTCCAATGATGCTTGGTTTAGGAGATGGTTTTAATATTATTGCTTCAGATGCCATTTCTGTTTTAGATCAAACTAAGACTTTCATCGACTTACAAGATGGAGATGTTGCCGATGTTACTAAAGATGAAGTTATCATTGAAAATGTAAACGGTGAAAAGGTGGAAAGAAAGCCTCATACTTTAGATATTGATCCTAATGCAGCATCTAAGGGTACATACGAATTCTACATGCTTAAAGAAATCGATGAACAACCTGCTGTAATGCGTCGCTTGTCTCAAACTTACTTTGGCGCTGATGGTGATGTGCGTGTTGAACAAAAAATTGTCGACGCTGTAGCTCAAAGTGATCGCATTTACATTTTAGCTGCTGGTACTAGTTATCACGCAGGTTTAGTAGGCAAAAATATTATTGAAAAATATGCGGATATTCCAGTTGAAGTTGGTTTAGCTTCTGAATTTGGTTATCATTTTCCTAAACTTTCTAAGAAGCCGTTCTTTATTTTCCTATCTCAATCAGGTGAAACTGCTGATTCTCGTGTTGTTTTAAAGCAAGTAAATGAAAGAAACCTTCCTAGCTTGACCATGACTAATGTGGAAGGGTCAACTTTATCTCGCGAAGCTACTTACACAATGCTACTTGAAGCCGGTCCAGAAATTGCCGTTGCTTCAACTAAAGCATACACAGCACAGATTGCGGTTCAAGCTATTTTAGCTAAAGCAGTTGGCGAAAAGAAGAATATTCAAGATGCAAAGGACTTTGACTTAAAGAACCAATTGGCACTTGTTGCTGAGGGAATGCAAGAATTAGTTGATGGCAAAGAAAAGATTGATGAACTTGCCAAGAAATACTTAGCTAATACACGAAATGCCTTTTATATTGGCCGTGGAGTTGATTACGCCGTTGCTCTTGAAGGTGCATTAAAATTAAAAGAAGTTTCTTACATTGAAACTGAAGGATTCGCTGCAGCTGAATTAAAGCACGGCACGATTGCTTTGATCGAAGATGGCACCCCTGTAATTGCCTTAATCAACGATCCAGCTACTGCTGATTTAACTCGAGGAAATATCCAAGAAGTAGAATCTCGTGGAGCTAACGTAATGACCTTTGTGGCCAAGGATTTTGCAAGAGAAGATGACGATGTTATCTTACCTCAAGTGGATTACTACATGTCACCACTACTTACTGCAGTTCCAGCACAATTGTTAGCTTATTATGCTTCTAAGAATAAAGGCTTAGATGTTGATAAGCCAAGAAACTTAGCTAAGTCAGTTACAGTTGAATAATCAAAAAAGATGTCTTTATAAAAGACATCTTTTTTTCTATAATTTAAAATAAGTAGACAGGGAGGAATATATGAATATTAAACTTATTGCTGTTGATCTAGACGGCACTTTATTAAACTCGCAACAACAAGTCACACCACTTACTAAGCAGGCACTTCAAAGAGCTGCTGCAGCTGGAATCAAGGTTGTCCCTTGTTCTGGTAGACCTTTTCCAGGCGTTAAGGGATATTTAGACGAACTGAATCTAGCAGATAAAAATCAATACGCAGTCACATTCAATGGGGCACTTGTATTTAACTTAAGTGGCGACATTATTGTGAGAGAGCTGCTTCATTATGATGATTTCAAATACTTTTATGATCTTAGTCAAAAATATAAGATGCAGTTTCACTTTGAATTAGAAGATCGCTTTGTAACTTGCGACCACTTTTTAAACTATCTGATGTCACGTGAAAGCTGGCTAACTAGAATGCCAATTGAAATTAGCAGTTTTGATAAGATTGACAAAAATTTGGAATTTACTAAGGGAATGTATAGCGGCAAACCGGCTGACATTGTTAAATACCTAGATCAGCTTCCGCAAGAATTATTTGAGCGCTATAATGTTTCGACCTCTGATCCTACTTTAATCGAAATTAATTCTCGCACAGCATCTAAGGGCAATGCCTTAAAGGAATTGGGTAAAGTTTTAAATATTAAACCCGAAGAAATTATGATTTTCGGTGATCAAAAAAATGATCTATCAATGTTTAGTGAACCAGGATTTCATAAGGTTGCAATGGGTAATGCAATTGATATTATTAAGCAAAAAGCAGATTTTGTGACAAAAACTAATGATCAAGACGGAATTGCTTACGCACTCGAGGAGATGGTCTTTTAATGGATAGAAAGTGGAAAAACTATCTTAGTGTGATGTTTTTTGCTTTTTTTGGTGGAGCAGTGCGAGCTTGGCTAAATAGCTTGTGGTCTTTTACTGGCACAATGGTTGTAAATGTAGTTGGGTGCTTTTTGTTAGCTTTTTTGACTTATTTTTTTATTAATTATCGTGAGGGACGAGATTGGCTCGCTACTGGCCTTTCAACTGGATTCGTTGGTGCTTTTACAACGTTTTCTACCTTTCAGCTTGAGACGTTGAAACAGATTCAATCAGGCAAGATAAGTGATAGTTTAATTTACTTTTTTGTTTCGTTAATAGTCGGACTGATTTTCGCATTTTTAGGGATGCTCGTTGGTAACAAAGTTGGGGAAAAGTTGGGAGATAAAGCTTAAATGATAACACTGTTATATGTTGGCATAGGTGCTAGTTTAGGTGCAGCTGTACGATATGCAATTACTAATTTTGGTAAAAAACATTGGTCTCATATTTTTCCATTTGCAACAATGCTAATTAATTTAAGTGGAGCATTGCTTTTGGGATTCTTATTTGCTAGACAGGTTTCGCCGATTATTTATGCCTTCCTTGGCACTGGAATTTTGGGCGGTTACACAACATTTTCGACACTGAATGTTGAACTAGCTGGCCAAATAAGAGATAGGCAATATACTAGATTTTTTCTTTATCTGCTAACATCTTATGCTGGAGGATTAGTATTTGTGTATTGTGGATATATATTAGGAAAATAAAAAAAGGAGCAATTGCTCCTTTTTTTATTTAGATATGGAGATATCAATAACTCCCATTTCGTTAGTGAGATTGGCTTTGGCTGGAGCATCTTCTTTATTAAGATAGCCTTTCATAGTACTAAAATCATCATTAGCATAAATGATTGCGTCCATAGGTAAGTTAATAGGACCTAATCTTGTTTGAGCATGAAATTGTAAAGGGAAATTCTCTGTTGGAAGTTCTAAATTGATGTTGCCGGTTTTGTTTTGAACATCAATATTAGATGCAAATTGTGAGTTCAATCTTAACTTACAATTTCCAGAATGGGAATGAATCTCACAACTTTTACTAATATTAGAAAACTTAATACTGCCACTAGCTGTCTCAATTTCTGTTTGGGCAACAATGTTATCCAAATGTAAATTACCGCTTTTACTGTTTATTTGAAGTGAGTAGCTGTCAATATCTTTTAAGTTAACATTTCCGCTACTGGTAGAAAAGACAATTCCTTCTTCTTGACTCAAAGTTTTGATAGCTTCGGCTTTAATATTTCCTGAATGGCTATTAATGTGCAAATCTTGACTCGTGCAGTGCGTCATGAGTAGATTACTTGATTTGACATCAGCTTGGAATCTTTGAACCTTTAAATTACTTAGTAGAACGTGGCCCGAGATAGTCGTCAGATCTAACATACATTGAGATTTTAAACCAATTAAGGTTACTTTTCCTGATTGGCTTCGGATAGTTAAGAAACTGGCATATTTATTTGGAACGAATAATAAGATCTTATTTTTGAAAAGACCTACTAATTTTCTAGGACCTTGGGTTACCTTAATCACGTTGCCAACTTTTTCAACAGTTGAATATAGCTTAGGAATGTCGCGTGACATAAGGTCTTTAACTATTAACTGATCAGAATCGGTAGGCAAAATAATTAAATCGCCAATGCGGTAGTTAAAGTGAAGTTCGGTGATATTTGATAGATTAATACTGAATTCATTGACAGACTTAAGCTCTAGAATTTGGACAACACTTTTTTCAAGTTGTTTGAGCATAACAGCAGAATTCTTGCTATCAGTAGCTTGATTTATCAAATTATCAAGTTCTTGCAGAAGAATAGAAATATTAGCTTGAGCAATTACAGGATCGATTCCATTTTCAATATCAAATTGAATTTGTTCATCTACACGTTTTAAAAAAGTAGTGGTAAGATCCGGAATCTCGGTTGAATATGGAATTTTAGTTAAAAGTTTTTTGATTTTATCTTCAAACATGCTTTACTCCTTATAATCATTAATTGTAGTATAAAACAAAATACTTTTGAATATAGATATAGGTAAGGAAACTATGAAAAATTATAAATTATCAAAATGGGAATGGGTTTGGATAATTGCTGCTGTGGCTATCTTAGTTGGCTTATTTATTTCAAGCTCAATGACTTATCATGAACAAAAACTTCATCCAGGATTTATTAACCAGCATTTGGGTTTTTTAGAGCACTATTTGTCAGGTGTTGAAATTCACTATGGTGGCAAAATTCATAGCGCCGCTGTAAATGGGATGCCGGCATTTACGGAGTTTGTTGTTAGAAAGTTTGCCCATTTTGCAACTTATTTTTTGTTAGGAATGACGCTATACTTAGCCTCAAAGCCAGTTTTTAGAATTAGATTTTTTGCTCCAATTAATATCTGGCTGATGGTAGTTGGGTTAGCAGCTTTAGATGAATACCATCAATACTTAACAGGCGATCGTACACCTAGTGTTCATGATGTAATGCTTGATGGATTGGGAGCATTTTTTGGAATCTTACTAGTTGTTATTATTCAATTGATCATCTATGCATTTAAAAATCAAAAGCAGAATTAAACAAGACCTTTTCACTATGCAAAAACTATTTTAAAATGAAAAGCGGAGGCAAAAAATACTATGAATTTAAAAAAGAAACTAGCTCTTTCAAGTACCCTATTTTTAAGTGGGGTTACTTTAATGAGTTTTTCTACAAAAAACAATACTACATATGCAGCTACAGTGACTGATAAACAACAAGTAGTAAGAATTAATTACTCAGGTAAAGGCAAAGTAGCTGTGTGGAATAACTACCAAAGCCCACAACATGTGACAGGTAAGTACTTATCAAGTAACTCTAACTGGAAATCTTATAAAGTTGCAACTTTAGATAATCAAAAAACATGGTACAACTTAGGTGGTCAGCAGTGGGTTGACGGTCAATATATTGCAAGTTCTAGTCAAAACAATCAAAATACTAGCGATAATTCTCAATATCAAGTTAAAGACGCTCGTGGTATTGCACAAGTTAATTATTCAGGTCGTGGTGGGGTAGCTGTTTGGAGTAGTTATAATAGCTCTCGCAAAATAACTGGCAAATATTTAGCTAACAATACTAATTGGCACTACTATAAAATTGCGACAGGCAATAATAAGACTTGGTATAACTTAGGCGGTAATCAGTGGGTTGATGGTCAATACATTAATGAAAATCGGGCATATATTTTACCTTATAAATATTACAGTCAACTGAGTCCGACATTTGCACCAAGTGCATGTGAGGCAGCGAGTTTGAAGATTGCATTGTCTGTTAAAAACGTCGCAAATAATTTATCGGTTAAAGATATAATTGATAAAATGCCACGTGCTGATAGTCCAGAAAAAGGCTTTAATGGTGATCCATATAAGTTTGCTGCTGGCAAGTTTATAACAATTTATCCAGAGCCACTGACTGCTTATGCGCGCTCACTTGGTGCCAATGCGGCTAATATTTCTGGAGCAAGCGAGCAGACTTTAATTAATGAAATTAAGAGCGGCAATCCAATCATTGTTGCTTGCAATTTACATATGCAGGATCAAGGCTCATATCATGTATCAACTATTGTAGGCTATCGTCCCGGAGCATTTTTAATCGCAGATCCATACCGATATACTAATGAAGATGGCAAGGTATTCTGGGTAGATATGAATAAATTTATGAACATTTATCGCTACCGAGGAATGAAAGCTGTCGTTATCCGTTAGAAAATACATTGAATTTCAACTTTGACTGCGGTATTATTGACAAGGTTAACTATATTAGAAAAAAGAAAGAAGGATTCTTATGTCAGGACATTCAAAATGGCACAATATTCAAGGCCGCAAGAATGCACAAGACGCTAAAAGAGGTAAGGTATTCCAAAAGTTATCTCGTGAAATTTATATGGCTGCAAAGAGTGGTGGTCCTGACCCTTCAGGGAATCCAAGCTTACGTTTGGTTATGGATAAAGCACGTGCAGCTAACATGCCAAAGACTAATATTGAGCGTGCTATTAAAAAAGCTGAAGGTAACTCAGAAGAACATTACGACGAAATTACTTACGAAGGTTACGCACCAGGTGGTGTTGCAGTTTTGGTTGAAGCTTTAACTGATAACAAGAACCGTACTGCTTCAGACGTCCGTGTAGCATTTACTCGTAATGGTGGTTCACTGGGGGCTACTGGTTCTGTTGCTTATATGTTTGACCGTAAAGGTTATATTGCAATTGATCGTACAACTACTGATGCTGATGAAGATCAAGTTTTACTTGATGTTATGGATGCTGGTGGTGACGACTTAGAAACCAGTGATGAAGCTTTCGAAATCTACACTGATCCTAAGCAATTTACTGCAGTACGTGATGCTTTGGAAAAGGCTGGTTATAAATTAGCTGATGCTGAATTAACCATGATTCCTCAAAACACCACTCCAGTTCCTGATGATAAGAAGGAACAATTTGAACATTTAATTGATGCGTTAGAAGATAACGATGATGTTTCAAATGTTTATACTGCAGCTGCAGATGATGAATAATAAGATAATTAAGGTGGCCCTTAGTCAAATTGACTAAGGGTTATTTTTTTGCAATTTTAAAAATAAAAAATAGAATTCGATACTTTTTGTGTAATTAATATTGGAGACTATTTTAAGGAGAAGTATATGGATATCAAAATTTACTCTCAAAATATTATTGATTACGCAGTTAGCAATGGAGTCAGTGATATTTTTATTTTTCCAAAAGAAGATAAGTATCGAATTGACTTACGAAATCAAAAAGGACTCATAAATTGGAAGACAGTTGAAGAAGATCAGGCTCAAGAGTTGATATCTTATTTCAAATATGTAGGCCAGATGGACATTGCCGAACATCGAAGACCCCAAGTTGGATCAGTAGAACAAAAAAGAAGCGATTCAAAAATATTTTTGCGCTTTTCTACTACAGGAGATTTTCTGAATCGTGAATCCTTAGTGGTTCGTATTATTTATGGCAATAAAAAGAATAATTATTTCTTTAATACACAATTCGAACAGCTAAAGAATTTGTGTTATTTGAGGGGATTAATTATTACTTCTGGACCTACTGGCTCTGGAAAAACATCTACAATGTATGATTTAGCGCGGCAGGTAGGAATGAATAAAGTTGTAATGACTATCGAAGATCCTGTTGAAATATATGAGCCTGCTTTTTTACAAACCCAGATAAACATCACAGCAGGAATTCAGTATTTGGATTTGATGAAAGCGGCTTTGAGAAATCGTCCAGATATATTAATTATCGGAGAAATTCGAGATCCAGAAACTGCTAAAGTAGCTGTCAATGCTGCTTTAAGTGGGCATTTGGTTTTGGCAACTGTACATGCTAAGAGTTCTCTGCAAACAATTAGTCGACTTGAAGGACTAGGAATTAGTAGCAGTGAATTATCTAATAGTTTAACAGCAGTATCTTATCAACGTTTAATTTATAACAATACTTTAAAAGCACCTGCTTGCTTATTTGATATTGCATACGGTGAAAAACTAGCTGAGGAAATTTCTTCACAAGAGCGTAATAGTTTTGTATCTTGGCACAATAGTCTTCAATCTTTAAGAAAGGAGGAGAAGATTAGTGAAACTGATTTCTACTTATTTCAACAAGGATAAATTAAATTCAGGTCAGCAGTTGGTTTTTTTAGATTATTTATACCAGTGCTTAAAAAATGGTTTTTCTTTAAATGCTAGCTTGAAGTTAATGCCGGTGATTTGGGCTAATAATAAAGCCTGTATTAAGGATTTAGATAAAAAGATAGAAAATGGTGCTAACTTAGGGGACATTTTACTGAAAATTGGTTTTTCTAAAAATGTTGCTGTGCAACTTAACATGGCATTACTGCAAGGAAGTTTGATTGATTGTTTGAAACAGTTGACACAGCTCATTCGGCTAAAGAATAAGCAAATAAAAAAATTGAAGGCTGAATTGGCCTATCCAATTTTATTAATTTTAATGATGATCTTTTTGCTAATTGCGATGCAAACTTTTTTGAAAACTGAAACTCAAGCAAGCGACTGGTCTAGTGATTTAGTTTTTTGTTTATTGGTAGTTGTAATTGCAGGATTAGTTTTTTGTGGAATTAGGATATTTTATTTAATTAAGAGACAGGACTATCAGTCGCTGTCAAAACTTAGTAAATATCCCGTTGTTGGATCGGCCATTATGCTATATGTGCAGTATTTATTGGTTTATGATATTTCAATTTTGCTTTCTAATGGATTTTCACTACAGCAAATGTGCAAGTTAACAAGTAAGCAAGAAAAAGGTTCTTTACAAGAAGTGATTGGGTCTAAAACTGCGGAATATTTGCAAAAAGGAAAATCGATTGATGAGGTCATTAATAATGAATTATTTTTGCCAAATAGCTTGGTGCTATTGACAACCACTGGATCCGATCGAAAAGAAATTGGTAAAAGAAGTCTAGTTTTAGGAAAAACTTTATACTACGAGCTAAATTTGAAATTAAATAAATTAGTTGTGAATGTACAGCCAGTTTGTTTTTTATTTATTGGGGCATGTATTTTGGGGATGTATCTTAAGATTTTGATGCCGATGTATTCAATGATGCAAACAATTTAAAGGAGAAAGAAATGAAAGCTTTAAACAAATTAAACGTGTTAAAAAAGAAGGCCAAGGGTTTTACCTTGATGGAAATGGTTATTGTGATTGCAATTATTGCAATTTTGATTTTGCTTGTTTTGCCTAATTTAACTCAGCAAAAGGAAAAAGCTGGAGATAGAACAAGTGATGCCTTTAGAACAACACTGCAAACACAAGTAGATTTGGCAGATAAGAAGATCACTTCATTTGATGAATTGGATAAGGATTCATTAACGGATAAGCAATTAGAGAAAGCAAAGGCTGAATATTCAATTGATAAAGATGGTCAGGTTAAAAAGAACGTGGAAAAGAAATAAGCTGTTGAGTTTTCAGGCATTCACTTTAATTGAAACATGTATAACTTTGTTCATTTTTTGTCTTATTTTTACTATTCCAACTATTAACCTTAAGGGCTACCAAAACACTGTCAAAGTTCACAACACCCGACGCCAGGTAAAAGCGATTATTGAAAATTATTCACGTTATGCGCTTTTAAAAAATAAAGCATACTGGCTAACTTATAATCCAGATAGTCATACAATTAGTGCTTCAAGCGGAAATGAATTTAAAGAATATTCAATTGATAAAGATGTTGTTGTAAAGGATATGAAAATCTTCAAAATTAATTCAAGTGGTCGTTTTACACCACGAACTATTGTTTTTGTATGTCATGATAAAAAACAACAAGTTAATTTACAAATGATGTGGGGTAGGATGATTGATGAGTAAAGTCAGAGGATTTTTACTTTGGGAAAGCATGATTGGACTATTTATTGCTTGTCTTGGGATCACACTGTTATCCATAACTGTGGGTCAAGGTAAAGAAACAGAACTAAAAATGGAGAAAAAAGTTGATGAAAAAATGGCGCATTATATCATGCGAAAAACTGGAGAAAGTGAAGTTTTAATTCATGACCAAACTTATAAATAAGAAAATTAAAGCTTTCAGTATTGCAGAAGCGGTGTTGGCCATTTTCGTTACTATCTTATGTATAAATTTATTAGTAAATCTCCTGGCAAACATTAAAAGTGCTGATCGGCGTCATGAACCGATTAATAATGTAGCGATGGCGTACGTTCAATTAGACCGATTTTTAAAAGATGACGGGCCTTTTGAAGTTGATAGTGATAAGTCGCGTTTTAATCAAATAGTAATTAGAAAACGAACTGGTGAAAAAGATGGTGAGCCTATCTATGGCGATCGATATAATCTAGAACACTACAAAAATATGATAAGAATGCGCAAATACGATTCAGGAACAGGCGGCCATATGCCTCTTATTTTGAAAATAAGTAGAGCAAGTTTCAGTTACGGAGAGGATTATTTCAAGATTCATTTAACTGAAAGTGATAAGAGAAAGAGTGATCTAACCTTTAAAACTGAAAAGCCACTACCAAAGAAAAAGAAAGATGATAAAAAGGACAAAGAACAAGATTCCAAAAGTGCAAAAAAGAAAGATGATAACGAAACTAAAGAGAAGAAAAAAGCTGAAAAAGCTTAAAGGTAGTGCCTTTTTAAGTGCTATGCTGGTGCTTATTTTC
>NZ_CANBCP010000035.1 GCF_947367085.1 uncultured Lactobacillus sp.
GGTACATTGTGATCCCCGGCTTCCAGCCAGATGATAGGATACGGACATGAAGTGTTGGAAATCGCCCTATTGAGTTCTGCTTCCAGGGTCCTGCAGGCCAGAATTACCGCATTCACGATGCCACCTTCTTTCAATTGGTAGCATACCAAATCTTACGTTAAAAGGCAAGAATCTGATTAAATTTCATTTCTTTCATCCCTTTCATGTTCAATATTAAATGAAGCGCTTCCATAATTTAATTAGGTATTTGTCCAGATTTTGGACAAAAGTATGATTAATAGACAAAACAAAAATAGACACTTCGAAAAGTGTCTATTTTTAACTATCAAAATTAACTCTATTGTTTAACACAAGCATAAAAAGCAGCATCGCTGTGGAGATGAATCAAAGAAAGATCCAAAATATCTAATAAATTATCTTACTTCCATGATATTGATCATTGTGCAGCTCATCGTCGATCTCATCCACATTGGCTGCATTAATTCCGCCACCGGGCAGAATTTCAATCTTGCCTTCAGCTAGCTGCATGATCTTTTTCAGGTTTAGAATTGTTTTCTGAATCGGCTCAGACAGTTGGCCGCCATGAGTTAAAATTCGCGTAACTCCATGTGTGCTCAACCAATCAATAGTATTGCTCCACTCGTTTTCAGCGATTTCGTCAAAAGCCATATGCATCACAACCGGCAAAGTTAAAGTCTTAGCTAGAATGATTAACTTGCTCATTGCGTCTTTATCCAAATGATTCTCGCTAGTCAGACATCCAAACACGACGCCGTCTGCGCCAAGCAAACTAGCGACTTGAATGTCATCTTGCATCATTTGAATTTCGTCATCGGAATAAACAAAATCGCCTGCGCGAGGGCGAATCATCACCATTACAGGCACATTGTGTTTGTGTGAATAAGCAATGGTCTTTTTCATCACGCCAAAAGACGGAGTTAGTCCCCCGGCAGCCAAGTCGTTATTTAATTCAAACCTGTCCGCACCAAGCTTAATGAGCTTAGGCACATCAGTGAAATTTTCTATACATACTTCTTTTATCATGATTTAGTCCTTATCATTGAAGAAATCATCTAACTTATAGCTCTTAATAATCACAAGAGTAACATACAACTCATACTTAGCCACTAAGTCAACTAATTTAGCTCTATCAATCAGTGTAATAACACGTATACCAGCACGTGATGCACGAATAGCATCTCGTATAAGGGTCGATGTAGTAATAAAGATCCAATATTCAGCGCGATACTTATCCATTGCTCCTCGGTTGCTTGAGCTAATACTTCTTCTGAATCATCTTTAGATCAAGTACGGTTTATTGAATGAAAAGTTAAAAGGCAAACTATTTCTCTTTTCAATTCTTGTGTAGTTGCATGTCCACCCAATTGTTTGAGTTCATAAATAAAAAGTATATTCACTTCGTTGAATTTTTCTATTATTAAGAGGTTTCAATTCACTAAAAACGTATGAGTACCTATTTATGAGTCCACGCATGCTGCCTGTCTTATAATTACATAGCAATCTTAACCACGTTAATGCTTGGCTTTGCTAAAAAACTTGAAAATTAGGTCATTTACTACTATTATCGTTGACTCCCCTTTTCAACTCAATACCTGTATCAGAATCATTGAAGAGATTTATGTGCATTTATACTATAATTAACTTATATTTGGAGGAATTATGAAAAAAGTTACAACTATATCTTTATTAATCGCACTGTCACTTAGTCTGACAGCTTGCAGCAACAATCAAAATACAAAGACTACTCATTCACGCCAAGCGAAATCCACCAAGATAATAAGGGACACGAAGAAAAAGACCAAATCTCACAAAAAGAAAGTTATCAAAAAGAAAACTACAGTTGATCAGAAAAAAGCTGCTCCGCAGAAGCAAAGTCAACCTAATAACTCTGCTCAAACGCAAAATACAAATAATCAATCTCAGCAATCAAGCAGTGCCCCCCATCGTCAATTGACTCAAGGAGAAATTAATATGCAACGTGGGTATGATCCAAATGGTGCACCTCTTCTCCCTGGCCAAGATCATGCTGCTGGCGCTAACCCCGATGGAACTCCTGATGCCTGGGTACAAGGACAAATTGACTGGGCCAAACGTAACGGCTTAATGAATCCAGATGGCTCACCTACTGAAAAAGAAAAACAAATTGAACACCAAGTAGCTAATGATTCATTTGATCCGGATCCAGCCAGCGATGATACAGATTATTAATCGAAACAAAAATACCACCTTGTCAATCACAAACGATCTACAAGGTGGTTTTTCTTATCCAATCTTATCGCTATCTTTCAAGCGCTCGATTCTCTTATCTAGTGGTGGATGGTCACAAAACAGGCGACTATACCAGTTCTTAGCTGATGGAAAATTAAAGTACAGATTATTTAACATCATATTGTTACTATCAGTATCATCAATCTGACCCGTTTCTTCTAACTTTTCAAGTTTAGCCAAAGCACTTATTAGACCGCTTGGTTCACGCGTCAAATCAACCGATCCCACATCAGCCAAATATTCACGCTGACGCGACATCAAAAGCATTAATAATTTTGCCAAAGGTATCCCAACAATACTGATTGCTGCACCAATCATGATCAGCAGTAAGCCGAAAAATTTGATTATCAAATCAAGCCAGCCTTTACCCTTTTGATCTACAATTGCCCAGCCTACAAGTAAAATCCCAACTCCTGTGTAAAAAATCAGGTTAACCATCGCACTGGCAATCACCGTCATTCGTGTGTCGTAATTTCTAATGTGAGCCAGTTCGTGGCCAATAACGCCTTGAACTTCTTTTTCATTCATAATTTCTAAAAGTCCCTGCGTTATTGCCAAACTGGCATGCTCAGGGTCTCTTCCTGTAGCAAATGCATTGGGGTCGCGATCAGGCGTGATATAAATCGCAGGCATCGGCAAGCCGCCGGCTAAGCACAATTCTTCTACTAATTCATAGATTCTTGGGTTAGACTCCTTAGTCACTTTTTGTGCACCAGTCACCTTCATCAAATGTCTGGTGGCATCAAAATAGACATAGACCAAGTAAATTATTCCTATTATGAAGAAAATAATTCCTGCATAATAAGTAAAACACATCCCCAAAAACACACTCAAAACCAGCAGTAGTACCGTGAATAATCCCATAATTATCCGAGAGTTGCGTTTGTTTTGCTCAATTTGTTTATATAGCATTTTTAACTCCTCCAGCTTTGATAAAGATATTATAAAATAATTTTTTTCACTTTGTTCGCTTTCTTTTAGAACATAAGTTTGCTATAATCTAATCATAATATTTACTTGGAGAAGAAAAATGCCATTTTTAAAACTATTCAAACGCCACAGCCATACAAAGCAATACCATATTTTTATCGATGAGACCATCTCTTATTCATACGAAAATAATCGTATGATGCAGGCAAAGAACTTTTATACTGCCTTTGTTGTCTTGCCCACTTTTTGTATAGATGAATTAAACGAACGCTATTTTCAAAAAATGTATCACTCCAAAAGCCAAAAAGAACTCAAGAGCTCGAATGTTTCCGATACCGTTAATAAAAAAGCTCTCGAAATTGTCAAACCCTACCTCGCTCAAGCTTATATCTATCAAAGACCTGCTTACATAAGCAATAAGTCTAACGCCAATGCACAATTAATTCAGCAAGCCTTAATTCTGCAATCTTATATCTACCCTCTCAAAGTCATCATCCAAGATTTGCGCAAACAAAATCCAGATGTTGATTTAAAGCTGCATATTAATATCGATGAAACAAACCTGAACAAACAACTAGATAACCAGTATTTTACTTTTAAAGTTTTAAACAAAATATTAGACGAGCTTGGTGAAAGAGATAAGGTCAGCTTTTCTTATAACATCTGCGATAGTAAAAAAGCTTTAGGTATTCAAATTGCTGACATGCTCGCAGGCGCTTATCGAAAACAAGAAAAATATGAAAATTCTGGAGATAACACTCAAATTATTCCTTTCCAAATCAATCGCATCAAGGAACAAGGCGAACCTATTAAAAACGATACCTTTTTAAATTTATATGGCATGATTAGCTTGGAAATGGCGCAGCCTCAAAAAGAAGATTTGCGAAACTTCAAGAAACTATTAACGCAGCCCGTAACCAATTATGAGATTCAAGCAATGAACCAATTTACTCAAGCAACTAGTAATTTAAATAAAATCAGCCAAATCAAAAAAGACGATTATCTCAATAAACAAGTCGTCAAGCAAATTTTGCAATTAAATACTTCCATCATTAGAATTATCAAGCCTTTACCTAAGGGGTACCACAAAAACTTGAGTCGTAAGTTTTCCGATAAGAATACAAACAAAACAATCGATAACATGCTTAAAAATTTGGATAAACTCAAAACGTTTGATCTTACCAAAATCCAAAGCCTGCGGCTAAATCATAGGCTCAAAAGGTTTAATACCATCCTTCAAAATCTGCTCAAATAAAAAGATTGCTCCCCTACGAAAACAATCTTTTATATAGAGTTATTCATACTCATCCAAAATAATTCTGATGACATCAGCGATGTCTTCAGGTAATAAATTTTTATCTAACATTTCACGATATTCGTCTGGATGCTGGTAAACCTTATCAATTAGAGCACTTATTTTAGCATCCGTATCTTCTGCGTCAAATTCAGCTAATTCATCATCGGCATCTTCGACCTCATCTTCTTGACGGAGCTGCAGACGCAACATCATCCTCTTTATCTTTTGAAAATCTGCTTGAGTAATCATCCCTGTATGCATCAAAAATTCATAAAAATCTTCAAACAATAATATGATCATGTCAAAGCCTTCTAAATCAAGGGACTTGGTAAACATCCACACATAATAATTTAAATCACCTAGGTTAGAATTGGCGAAACTTATCTGATCAAATAGTAGATACTCATTTAGATATTGCTTGAGTTGCTTCTTGATTTCTTTCTTATGAAAATTAAAAGGCAGGTTAGTATTGTCTAAATACTGAGTCAATAATTTCATGTTGTTTCTTTTAATCTCTTTTACAACAGATTTATTTTCGCTAACAGACTTACCAGCATATTCTTTCCAAGTATCTAAGCTTTCAAAATCAGCTTCTATGTTCCAATACTTAACACCTTTTTTTGGTCGATGAGTTTTAACTGGGAAGAATCGATTTGCTCTGAGTGCAATATGGGTCACAAAAAACGGTTCGCTATCCATCTGCTCCATGAGCATTAAAGAGAATAACAAGTTTTTATCGTCTTTATTTTGAATAGGCATTGATTCAAATTCAACTTCTAAATCAGAAGCGGCATCTTTCAAAACAGCTAAATTTGTATCAGCAATTTCATTTACTGACTTATCATTTCTTACAAAAGAAAACTTTTGCTTTTTAAGTGAATCTAAAATTGCTGTTTGTTGATAAACAGTTATATAACCTAATTCAGATAAAATACTTTCCAAAACTGCATAAAACACATTTTCATCTAACTTATCAGTTACAACAGTAAGAAATGAACTATTTTCGACAAAAAGATAATAATTCTTCTTACCTATTTGAAATTTATTTACTTGCCAATCACTAAATGGCTGCTTATTTCTTACTATAGCTGTCGCTTGAACTTGATTTGCTAAATCTTTTCCATAAACAAAACTCGGCATATTGCTCTCTTCTTTCTATAATTCTTTATCCCTTACCTTAAATTTATTAGTCAGCTGCATTCCACTACGAGGATTGCTATTTAAGATAGTTTCAATTTTGGTTATTTCAGATAGCGGGATTTTCACGTAATCTTGCTTGAGGCGATCGCTACCAGTAAGCTGATGTGTATTTTCATCAAGGTTGACAAAAGTCCACAATACTAAGGTATTATTGACAAAATTACTAGAAGCAAACCCCACTTTTTGGCTATTATCTTTCAAAGTGACACGCGTCTTTTGTCCAACAAATTGCTTAACATGATCAGGACTAAACGGTAATTTATAATTCAGTTCCCCATTTTCTTTGTAGTTGATCCATTCAATTGCCATAGTATTTAACTCCTTAGTTTTTTACTTGAAACAAAATATACTCTGCTCGATCATATCGATCACGTGTTTCTGAAATTTCAAACGGACGACCATCTTTTAAAAAAGCTATTTGATGAACTGATAATACTGCATCATCAGGCTTACAATCTAAATAGTCTTGATCATACGCATCTGCTTTATCAGCACTGATAACTCTATTCGCTTTTCCTATTTCTAAGCCTAATTCATTTTGAATATATGAATAAATTGACTTATGAAGTACATCTTTCGTTATTCCTGGAATGATTTCAATGGGCATTATTGTATACTCTAATTTCCGAGGATGATTTTCAACCAAGCGTTGTCGAATAATATCATATACCTTCGATTCCGGTTTTAAATGTAATTTTTTTATTTCTTCTTCGTCTGCAGTTCTTATTGAAAATGAAACAATATGACTATGTATTGTTCCCTCACCCTTTCCCTGCATTGAATGGTAAAAACCATCGTGCAAGTTGGCAGGTATTTCTTGAATCTTGGGTTGGAAAACCTTTCTTTCTTTGACAAAAGTACCAGAACCTACAACAGTTTCCACTGTGTTTTTGGCTGCCAGCCATTTAAGAGCCTTTGAAATTACAACCCTACTTGTATTGTATTCATTGGCTAGTTTCTGTTCCGTTGGCAACCTATTAACATACTCTTTTCTAATAATCTTACGCTCAATATCATTTGCAATTTGAATATACTTCGTCATGTTGACTAACCCAACCTGTAAACTTATTTCTTTACATATAGGATACCACCTATTTCATTAAAAATTATCATTTTCTATAATTATATATGTAAATAGAAAGCGGTTTCAATTTTGGAGGGGGTTTTTCAAATGGAACACTTTTACTGGGGAAATTCAGTTTCAAGTATGCAAACTGAAGGTGGTTATAACGAAGGAGGCAAAAGCAAATCAGTTTACGATATTCGTCCAGCTACAGATAAAGTAAGTGATTGGCATTTTGCCAACGACAATTATCATCATTTTGATGAAGACTTAGACTTAATGCAAGATCTAGGCATGACAATGTACAGGTTCTCTGTTTCATGGTCTCGAGTAATCAAAGATGGCGATGGTGAAATTAATAAAGAAGGACTGGCATTTTATGACAAATTAGTTGAGGGATGCTTAAAGAGAAACATTCAGCCAATGATTTGTCTCTATCACTTCGACATGCCACTTCATCTAGCAGAAAAATATGATGGCTTTTTGAGCAAAGATACTGCCGAAGCCTTCATTCGATATGGCAAAGTAATAGTTGATCATTTTAAAGACCGAGTAAAATATTGGATTACTTTTAACGAGCAAAATTTATATTCTCAACCTGACACATTCCGAATTGCTGGAGTTATGAGTGATCGTCATTCAGTAAAAGATTTATATCAAATCGCACATAACATTATGTACTGTCATGCAGCAATTGCAAACTACATCCATAACACTACAGATTGTAAAATTGGCGGCATGTTGGCATACAGCGAAGTTTATCCAGCAACTTGCAAACCTAGCGATATCTTACTTACACATAAGTATGAAGAATTCATTGATAACAATTTATTAGATGTTTTTGCTTATGGCCAATATTCTGCTGAAGTCTTGCACTATCGCAAATATAATCATATCAATGTTGAAATTGCTGATGAAGAAATGCAGCAAATCAATGCTTGTCGTAGTGACTTTCTTGCCTTTTCTTACTATCAAAGCTCTTGCCTAGATTCAACAAAAATTCCAGTTGGTTGTATACCTAACTACTACATGAATTATGGCCATTTGCACAATCCATATCTAAGAGAAAATGAATGGCATTGGGCAATTGATCCTGAAGGATTTAGGGATGCGTTAACTAAGATCTATCTCAGATATCATATTCCAGTCTTTCCTATCGAAAACGGAATTGGTCTTCGTGAAAATTGGGATGGTAAGCATATTATTCAAGATAACGAAAGAATTAAATATATGCGCGCTCATATTCAAGCAATGGAAGAAGCCATAGACGAAGATGGAATTGACGTACTCGGCTATCTCGGATGGGGCTTAATTGATATTTTGAGTTCTTCCGGTGATATGAATAAACGTTATGGCGTAGTTTACGTTAACCGCACAAATCATGATTTAAGGGATATGAAACGCATTCCAAAAAAGAGTTACGAATGGCTGAAGCAAGTCATTCATTCAAACGGTCAAGAGTTATGAGAGGAGTTGTGAAATATGGACAATCAAGAAAATGTTCCTAAAAGCGGATTTAGAAAATTCACAGATAAATTTACAGAAATCTCGGTAAAAATTGGTAATGAAGTTCACTTACGTTCATTACGTGATGCCTTCTCAACCATCATGCCAGTCTTCATCCTAGCAGGATTTGCAGTTTTGATTAATAATTTGATCTTTCCATTTTTCTTTAAAGGTGCGACCTTGGCAAAATGGCAAGTATTTGGTACAGCTGTAACAAATGGTACCTTGAATATTGCCAGTGTGTTAATCGTGGCAATGGTTGCCTACTTTTTAGCTAAGAACAAAGGATTTGATAATCCAATTGGTACTATTCCAATCGCACTAGCTTCATTATTTGCATTACTTGCAATTAACGTGAAGGCAACTCCAATTGATTCAAAAACTGCTGTTGAAATCACCAATGCAGTTTTATACGACAGCATTGGTACTAAGAGTATGTTTGGTGGTATTATTGTTGGGCTACTTTCAACTGAACTTTTCATGAGACTGAGTAAAGTTAAAGCTTTTAAGATTAACCTTGGGCCTATGGTTCCACCAGCTGTCGGTAAAAGTTTTACTGTTTTAATTCCAAGTATTCTTGTTGTTACAGTTTTCGGTATTGTCGCAGCTATTTTAAGTTCTGTATTCAACACCGATTTAATTACTCTCATTTCTGAGATTATCCAAGAACCACTTAGACGAGTTAACACTTCACTAGCTGGTTTCTTACTTATTTATTCAACTGGTAACTTCCTATTTACTTTAGGTATTCACCAAACTGTTATTAATGGTACTTTACTTGACCCATTAAACTTGATCAATATGAATGAGAACATGGCAGCCGTTTCTCATGGTAAAATTCCTACCCATATCATTAACTCTGACTTCGTTACTGTTTATACTCAAATGGGAGGAAGTGGATTAACTATCTCATTGATCTTAGCCGTATTAATTGCTTCTCATTATTCTCCATTTAGAAAAGTGGTCAACCTATCATTAGTACCTGGAATTTTTGAAATTAATGAACCTATCATCTTCGGTTTTCCAATCGTCTTCAACATTCCACTGATGATTCCATTTGTATTCAGCCCAGTTATTGGTGGTTTAATTGGCTACTATGCAACAGCAATTGGCTTTGTAAGACCATTGAGCGTCTACTTACCTTGGACCACTCCTCCAGTGATCTCTGGCTTTTTAGCTAGTGGTGGTGACTGGAAAGTAGTATTACTTCAAATTATTATCATTGCTATTACAACTCTCTTCTACATTCCATTTATTAAGATAGCTGAAAGAGTTGCAAAGAAAGCAGCTAATATTAGTGCTCAAGCTTAATATTTTATAAAACAGTGAAGTTTCCAAAAAAATTCACTGTTTTGATATACATAAAAACGCCAGGACATCATATCCTGGCGTCATTTCTACCAAATTGTAATTCTATCTTTTGGATCAAGCCACATTCCGTCTGTTTCTTTAACATCAAAAGCCTCATAAAAGGCATCCTGACATTGTGAAGGGATATTAACTCGAGTTGGCTGCGGAGCATGAACATCTGACTGAACTTCAGCAGTAATTGCTTCTGGACGCTGCTTTTGCATCCAGCTCTTAGCATAAGTCTTAAACAGGTCTTGCATATCGCCACCATCTAATTTATTTGCGGCAATTGCACAACTTAACCCTGAAAGGTCAGCAATATTTTCAGAAACAACTTGCTTACCATTGAGCTTAGCAGGTCCATACTGCAAGCCGTCAAAAATAGCAGCCACAGCATTAGTACGCTTATTAAATTCAGCATAGTCTGCTTTTGTCCACCAATTTTTCAAATTACCCTTTTCATCAAATTGAGCACCATTGTTATCAAAGGCATGAGAAACTTCATGTCCAATAGTAGCACCTATACCGCCGTAGTTAGCACCGCGAGATTGCTTTGCATCATAAAATGGTGCTTGTAAAATACCAGCAGGGAAAGTTAAGTCATTGTTTTGTGGATCATAACAAGCATTGTTCAAATTACCTGGCATTGCCCAAATACTAGAATCAACTGGCTTACCAAGTTTTTCAAAGTTGTATTTAACTTTTTCTTGAGCAATTTTTGCTTCATTTTCATACAAACTCTTAGAACTATCAACTTGTAAACGATCAAAAATAGCTTGTTGCTGATCAGGATATCCTACTTTTAACTTCAAAGCTTTGAGTTTCACAATAGCTTGCTTTTTCGTATCCTCAGAAAGCCAAGTATTGTTTTGAATTCTTTCTTCGTAAACCTTGAGCATGTTTTTAATCATGCTAATGACATCAGCTTTCGCATCAGCACCAAAATAAGTTTGACCATAATAAATTCCGTCAACTTCATCAAAAGCGGTATTAGCTAAACGATAGGCATGCTTTTCTTGTGATGGCATTTCAGCAACACCATACACAGCTTGTCTAAATGGAAATGCTGCTCTTCTAAAATCTTGAGATAAGTAAATGGCTGCAGAATTAATAAACTTGACTAACATCCAGCCTTTGATTTCGTCAAAGTTATCTGAATTCAAAACTTCGTTAATCTTGTCAAAGTAGCGAGTTTCTGCCATTACAACATTTTCAGGCAATTTTTCAAATAATTGATCTAAGAATCCTTCGATATCGAACTGATCAAATTTAGCTTCAAAATTCTTCAAGCTGGTTGGATTGTACATACCGGCAAAATCAGCCCATTCTTCTGCTGATTTAACGACTTTTGCCAATTTCTTATCAAATGCCACGGCATCATCTGTCCATTTCTGTGCTTGACCATGATCCACCCCAGCCATTTCAAATAAGTTAACGGATTGCGCAGACAATGTCTTCAACAATTTTTCTGCATCTGGAGTTTGATAAGCAGTTGTATCAGGCAAAAATGTACCGGGTCCATTGAGATAGAGTGAATAATGTGATGTATCTTTCATATCTTCTGAGACAAATACATCAATTGGAAAATCAAACCCTTCCTTAACTAAAGATGCAGCTTGCTTGTTTAGATCAGCAAAGTTATTTAACGATGCTAATTTTTTCAAATCTTTTTGAATTGGCTTAGCTCCATCGTTATTACGTTTATCAAAATCGATGGCTAATTTATAAAGATTAATAGCTTTTTGTAAATTCTTTACGTCAGGTACTTGCTTTTTACCACTTGCAAAATCAGCAAAGTCCTTCATCATACGGTCTTCAATTTTCATATCTAAGATTAAATTTATCCCAGTTGAAGTCCGATCTGCTGGAATTTCTGCTTTAGAAAGCCATTCTGAGTTAACCGCTAAATATAAGTTATCTTGAATACGAGTGTTTACATCAGGCTTGGTCAAATCGCCTGCACCACCACGAACGTTAAAATAATGTCTCATCTGTATCCCTCCATTTGATTATTAATTAAGTTTATAAATCTTTATTAAGAAAGTCAATTTAACTTAAATTCAAATTTCACTTTATTTTCAAAATAAAAAAGTTTTGCAAGCTTTTAAACTTACAAAACTTTTTAAGCTGCTTTACTTGTTCCGTCGGCGTAATTCAAATTCATTCCATTTTCCACATTGAAAATATAAACATTAAAATGTATCTCATTAGAAGAAATTGATTGTCCTTCCATCTGCACACCACGAGCTAATAATTCGTTACCTCTAAAGATCGGTGTAACTCGATATCTAACATAATTACTTGGCGACTGTTTCAAATATTGAGCAACTTGATCCTCATATCTCAACATATTCGGATCATTCAATTGACGTGTTCCAGTAATCAAATTTTTCCAGTTATTATTTTGACCTGTAAGTTGATAGCCAATTAAGTGACTACGGTTATATAGCCAGCCGCCAGCAATACGTTTATTATGCCAACCAGTTGGATTTACCTTTAAAGCTTCACGCTTAGTTCTTGGCATCATGGACTTATTAAGTAGTGCATTTGCACTTTGAGCTCGATTTAAATTATCTAAATCAGAATACTTTTCCCAAGCCCCGTTTTTTGTTGACAGGTCTGCTTTTGTAAAAGACGGATTATTGTTGTTAACACTGATAATATCTTGACCTGAATAATTCAGAGCAGCTAATTTTTGAGCACTTACTGATTCAACACTCGTAGCTTTAGAATATTTCTCTAACTGCTGACGAAGTTTTTTGATCTTTTTATCTAAAGAGCGGATCTTCTTTTCAGTAGCGACATTCTCTTTATCTATTTTTTCTGCTTTTAGTTCATCACTACGATCATATTTGTATTTTGTAACAACTTTTGTCTTGGCACTAGCAAAATCTTGATTAACGCTCACACCAGCCCCGATGCTCACACCCAACATCAAGCTAGTTGCTAAAATAGCTAAAACTTGCTTCTTCATTATCTCTTGGCCTTTCTGTAACCTGCATTGATTGCTTCTTGTTCACTGTTAAAGTACACAGCATTCGCTGAATTCATTCGATAGCCAGCTTGCCCTGGTACATGATAAATATGAGAACGCGAATTACCAACAATTGTTCCAGTCGAAGCCGTATTTAAATCACCATTATTTTTCGGTGCCTGATGACTTTGGGCTTGAGCTCTTTTTTCAGCTTCTTTTTGTTTAGCAGCTTGCTTTTGAGCTGCTTTTTCTTGTTCTTGCTTTTGAGCTGCTTGCTGTCTTTGTTTTTCTTGCTTATCTTCTTGTTCCTGCTTTTTATCCTCGAGCTCATCTTTGAGCTTATTATATTCTTTTTGCTTTTCAGACTTTTGAGCAGCTAAAATCTTCTGCTTAGCCTTACTTTTCTTAAGCTTTTCACTACCAACTTTTTTAGTTACTACATGAGTCGTCACACTATCTTCTTTTTTACTCGTCGTATCGGTCGGAGTATTGATCGCTAAAGTAAATAATAGGACAAATAAAACTGTAATGGTTGATAATGCTGAATACAATGTGCTATTAGCTTTGCGGAAAACATATTTTTTAAATAGATAATATGGAATCAAATACCACCAAAATAAGATCCACATTACAACTTTGACAACTATATTTTTCATTACTTCCTCTCCATTTTCTTTCAATCTCTAAAAACAAGTTTACACTAACAAGTATATTTTTAAACAAAAAAATAGACATTGAGTTTTTCTCAACATCTATTGCTAATCATAAATTGTTTTCCAATGCTCTGGGTCTTGATTTGCTTTAAAGCACATTTCAATTTGCTCATAGCTATTACGACCTATCGATAACTTGGGTAGATTATCTAAGCCAAAATAGCGACAATCATCAGTTTCGTCATTTACTTGGAAATTACCACCTAATTCTTTACACAAAAAGAATGCTTTGATAATTTTCGTAGCAATTTTAGGTTGATTGTGCTTATTTCTATCTTGCAGGGCAATTAACAAAACCGGCTTAACGCGTCGGCCTGATTCTTCATACGCTTCTTTAATACAATTTTCTACAGGTGAAAGATTATACTCATTCCAGCCTCCTGGAAGCGACCAATCTTGGCTCATATGTTCTTTCACCATTAAAATCTTATTATCCTTAAAAATAGCAGCTCGTGTATCCAACTTAGGCGTTTGATAACCTTCATCTCCTAAAAATAAGGTTTTAATAGTTTGCTTCGGTAACCCCGTATCTGCCTGCATCATCTCACCGGCAATTTCGCGCAAACGCTGATATCGCTCTTTATCAAAGATATCATGGCCATAATGAAGTCCTGCTTGAGCAATACTTTGTATTTCTAATGCCCACTTTGTAAATTGATCTTCTTTTTCCATAAATTCTTCCTTAGTTTACACTTTTTATCTTAAGTATAAACTATTTAAGAACAATTATTTAGCTGATGCATAAAAAGCAGCATTAATTGCTTGTTTGAGAACATCCTCATCTTGAATGCCACTATAAGCGCGATTATCAATGAGCATATATGGAACCGAATCGATATCACGATCTTCTAAGATATCTTCTTGTTCAATGACTAGATCACGATATTCATCACTATCTAGCATCTTATGAGCCTTATCTTTATTAATTCCCACTTGGTAAGCACGATCAATTAATACTTCATGATCAGCTAATTCTTTATTTTCACTAAAATAAGTCTTAAATAACAAATTAGCTAATTGGACTGCCCTGTCTTCATCTTTTAATTCGTGTAAAACCCATTGCACTAAACGATGAGCATCCATCGTATCAGTATTTTTGGTATCTTGATACCTTATATCTAAACCAGCTCTTTGCCCTAATTCTTTTATCCCTTCAAATCTTTGTAATACTTCTTTTTTAGTTAAGCCATCTTTAGCAGCTAATAATTCTCCAGTTGTTTTACTTGCCTTTTTTGGAGCTGAAGGATCGATTTGAGCTGCATGTATATTAAGATATATTTTTTTATCTAAAGACAAACTCTTTATAACTTTCTGTAGACGTGTAAAGTCAACGTAGCAATATGGACATGCATAGTCCAACCAAATTATAATTTCCATCACAAATACTTCTTTCTCTTATTATCACATGGGACTTTCACTTAATATTTTAAGTAATCAAACTAAAGCAATCAATTATTTAGTTTTGCTCTATACCTTTGGTAAAATTATAGTGAAGGAGGCAAAAGATGAAAATTTTAATTGTAATTGACGATTATTATAACAATAGTAATGGCATGTCAATTTCGACACAGAGATTTGTCAAAGAATTTAAAAAATTAGGTTGTCAAGTACGCGTCTTGGCAATTGGTGATGTCGATTACAGTCTTCAAGAAATGAAAATTCCATTTTTTGCCAATCTAATTGCTAAACAAGGTTTCCACTTTGCATTTCCAGATAAGAAAATAACTTTGAAAGCTGTTAAATGGGCTGATTATGTTCACTTGGACACCCCTTTTCCAATTGGCTGGCAAGCTCAGCATTACGCCAAAAAATTGGGTAAAACTATCACTGGCACTTGTCATATATACCCTCAAAATATGACCGCCTCAGTCCCAGTTCTAAATAAAAAGTGGATCAACAAATTAATAATGCAGTTTTTCAAGAAGGTTTCTTATCGAAACTGTGCAATCATTCAATGTCCAACAGCTAAAGTTAAATCTGTTTTAGAAAAGTATCACTTTCCTCAACAATTAAGAGTTATATCCAATGGAATTTCGCAGAAATTTATTGAGAATAAGCATGAATATTTACCTGATCATAAGTTTACGATTCTTTGTATTGGCAGATTTTCTCATGAAAAGGATCAAGTTACTTTGTTTAGAGCAATGGAAATTTGCAAATATGCAAAAAATATCAATCTAATTTTCGCTGGACAAGGTCCTTTAAAGCAAAAATATGAAGAGCTAGCAAAAAATCTCCCAAACAAACCAATTATGCGTTATTATCCACCCAATGAATTGCTTAAATTAGAAGCTACTAGCGAAGTAGTTGTTCACTGCGCAAATGTTGAAATTGAAGGAATGTCTTGCATGGAAGCTTTTGCTTCAGGATGTGTCCCAATTATTGCAGATAGTCGGCTTTCTTCTACAAGTGCATATAGCTTGAGTCCTCAAAATAAATTTGAGGCGGGCAATTATCAACAATTAGCACAACGCATCGAATACTGGTACGAGCATCCCACTCAATTAAAGAAAATGAGTGAAAAATACCAACAATATGCCAAATCACTCAATGTTAGCCAATGTGCAAAAAAAGTTTTAAAAATGATGAGACAAGCAAAAAAGCACTGAAATTTGATTCGGTGCTTTTTAATTATCATATAATTCAACTTGATTAGCTGCATTAATCTCAATTTGAGTGTGTAAGTTTAAGAAAACTTTTTCAAAATCTATAAAAATATCATCTTTCAAAAAGTTAGGATGAAGTAAAGAGATAAAATTATAGATAAAGTAAATATTTCCATGAATCTCGCTTTCCAGACGAGGAGTGATCTCTTTACCATGAGATTTTAAAAACTCACAAGTAATTCGGTATAGCTTATTTTCAACGTTTATTTTATTTTCTTTGATACTAAACTCTTCTTTAAGGCCAGTATTTCTTGTAACCAGTTTTAAGAGTGCTAGATCAATATCTAGAATTAAACTCTTAGTTTTTTCTTGACTCGCCAAATCCAATAAGTTAGTTAAAGATTGTTCCAAACAAAAGTCAAACATGTCTTCGCGTGTTTTGAAAGCGTGATAAACCGGGACTGGACTGCAATTGCACTTTATCGCCACTCCACGGATAGTGACTTTTTTACGGCCATCTTTTTTATAAATTCGATAGATCGTTTCCTTAATCTTGTCTTTTAAACCTTCAGTTGGTTTTCTCACCATTATCTCCTTTCTATAATATGCATTATTTTATATATTTTGATAAAGGAAATTATATCATCATATAGCTGCCAGTCCTAGTAGAAAGGTGTTATTTAAGAAACTAATTTTTAGAATTATTTTGTGCCACAATTTGTAAGATATATTTCCCGTACCTTCTCATCTTTTCTCGTCCAATTCCGCTGATTTCTAACAATTCGTCCTTCGTCTTGGGCTTATTAGAAGCAATTTCTCTTAAAGTTTTATCATTTAAAATCATAAATGCCGGAACCCCTTGACTATTTGCCAACTCCAGACGCTTAAGACGTAACTGTTCAAAAAGATCGCTATTTTTAACATATTTATTTGTCAAATGTGGTTTCTTAATCTTTTTCTTGAATACTTTAACTTTGTCATCTAAAACATCCCAACCCCTGTTTGTCACATGAATAACTGGATATTGGTCCCCGACACTTTCTAGAAAATTCGTTGCTAGTAAATAATCAATAATACTAGAGATTGTTTTTTGAGATTTCTTTAGACTACCGAAATGATCGAGCTCATTAGCACCAATATCTTGCATTCTTTGATTACGAGAACCACTAACAGCTTGTGCCACGACACTTTTACCAAAACGACCATCTAATTCATAAACTATTGAGATTATCTTCTTAACGTCGCTAGTGATATCTTCTTTCTCATCTTCATTCAAGCAATTAGAACATTTTCCGCAAGCAGGGCAGTCTTGTCCAAAATATCTGACAATAAACTGCTGCAAACATTGATCGGTGTTAGCATAATCGTTAATAGCCTGTAATTTCTTGTATTGTAAATTTCGATAGGTTTCATCTGCATCGGATTCATCGATAAACCAGCGATATTGACGCATATCTGCTGGATGAAAGATTAATATTGCCTCACATTCATCTCCGTCTCGACCTGCTCGTCCCGCTTCTTGATAATATGATTCAATATTTTTTGCAGAATTTGCATGAATAACAAAACGTACATTGCTTTTATCGATCCCCATTCCAAACGCATTAGTTGCCACAATAACTTGCAGACGATCAAATAAGAAATCATCTTGAATTTTTTCTCTTTGAGAATTACTCATTCCAGCATGGTAAGGACCTGACTTAATGCCATATCGAAGTAAATAATCATTTATTTCTTCAACTTTTTTACGAGTATTAGTATAGATAATCCCTGCTTGAGTTGGATGGGCCTTAATATACTGTAAGATATAAGGATTGGTATTCTTAATAGAATTCAAAACTTTAAATTTAAGATTTGGACGAGCAAAAGAGGTGATTACGAAATTCTTTTTTGGAATATTTAATTGATCAGCAATATCTTTTTGAACTGCTGGAGTTGCTGTAGCAGTTAGTGCCAAAATATTAGGCTTACTTTTTAAAACCTTAATTCCATCAAGCAGTTGACGATAAGCCGGCCTAAAATCATGCCCCCACTGAGAAATACAGTGAGCTTCATCAATGGCTACCAGACTGATATTTAGAAAATTTAACTGATAGCGAAAATAATCCATAGCAAGCCGTTCGGGCGTTAAATATAAGAGTTTAATTTTACCTTCATAAGCTTGACGCAAAATAGGATTAACCTCTTCTTGAGGGGTAGTTGAATTCAAAGCGGCCCCAGCAATTCCGTTTTGTCGTAACGAATCGATTTGATCTTTCATTAGCGAAATAAGTGGTGAAATCACCAATGTAACTCCTGGATTCATTAAGGCTGGGATTTGATAACATAACGATTTGCCGCCACCTGTTGGCATTACAGCTAAAACATTCTCATGACTTAAAGTTAGTGATATAACTTTCTCTTGTCCTGGTCTGAAGTCTTGATATCCAAAGGTTTCTCTTAATATTTTTTGAGCCTGCTTCATATTTCTACTCCTTAAAAAAGTAACGAAATATATTCTAACATCAAAATAAGCTGAGTTACCCTCAGCTTATCAAATGAATGTATTTTTTAATAAGAATGCTCTTAGTGCTTCAAGTTTTCTGATCTTTTGATTAATCTGATGAATACTTTCATTAAAACAATTTATCGTTTTTACAAATTCTTCTTGCTTTTTCAAATCTGGAATAGGTACTTTGAGCTGCAATAAATCAGCTGGATGCAATCTTTTTTGACTATTAGATGATCCTGTAGATAAAGCAATGACTTGGCTCTGTCTCTTATACACATCTGACGCTGCCGACGAAGGCTTAGGTGGAGTTCTCGGGGGGGGGCGGTG
>NZ_CANBCP010000036.1 GCF_947367085.1 uncultured Lactobacillus sp.
TCTGCATACTAGTCAAGTTAGTTAATTATTGACCCCATTTAAATTTAAAAGCCGTAGAATCGTCCTCTCAGCACTATATTTTTCTTTGAAAGACTTAACGCCCCGTCAAATTTTCATCTTTGAATTTTTTAACGTTTCCAATGGGCTGGCCTTTAACCATACTTGCTTTAAATGAAACTTTATCCCCCTTTTGTAAAAGGTTAGCTTGGATATAGTCATTTGTGTTAACGCTGTAAATAATATTTGAGCCTTGTAAAGTAAACATAGCCTTATTTTGATTTGAAATAATTGCTACTCGGTCAACTTGACCAGTTATGTTTTTCATCACTGCATTTGAAGTATTTCCAACACTGCCCCCATTATTTACAAGTGCTTGTCTATATGCATCTAATGCAGATGTTGGAGTTGAACCCTGAGCATAAATACTTTGATCAGATGCATTCAAATAGTAATAGCCCCTAATTGCATTGGTTGAATCTAAAATTGTCATTACCCAAGTTGGAGAGCCATTAACGTTGTATAAGATTGGCATATTAGCTTTCCATTGTTGCGCTTTGTAATCCTGGTTTGCATTATGTTTAGCCCCATCACTATCCATTAGATTGCTTGCCTTATAGTAAGTTAATTTACCGGTACGTGCATTGATCATTGAATAGCCCATGGCACTATCAGAGCCAGTTTTATCTGTTGTAAAGTCGGTGAAGTAAGAAATAGATCCATCCTTATTAAATACAGATGTAACCCCATTTTCTACTCCATTACCAGTTGGTTTAATGACATCGCTCTTACCAAAATGAGCATTCCAGAAACCATGTTTATATTTGCCGAAGACTTTATTAATCTTACTTGCTGTAGCGTCAGTAATCCCCTCATCAATAAATTTTGGCATTGATTTTAGGCTATAAACTTTAACATCTCCATTTTGAGCATTTAACACAGCTACATGGAGCTTTTTAAAATTAATTCGATGACTAAACGCTTCAGATTTATAAATTGTTTGTACCCAGTATGGTTTGCCCACGTCATTAATTTCTAGTTGAGGATCACCCAGGGTTAACCAATCCGAGGTCTTTCGATATATTTGACGGGATGCATCTTTTCCAAAATAAGCACTGGTGGCATATTTATAAGGCACTTTGACAAACTTAGGCGTTGCACTCTGTTTAGTTGCATCAATGATAAAGTACCCAGGGATTTCTTTAGCATTTCTCATTTCAAAGAAACCGTTATATTCAACAGGTACGACATAAACGGGCTTACCCTTATAATATTGAGCCTGCACATTTTTGGATACTGAATAATATTGACTATGTGGAATATCTGACGCACTTTTACGCACTCTGTTAAGAACGGTTACAGGCGCCAATGCAATTGGAGTTTCTCCCCGTTTAAAAGTAGGTGCCCTAGTTGATTTTGAATATTCCTTATTAATAGATTGATAAGTAGGCTTAACAGACATCCCTGAGTGAATAGCACCTGTACCCCATACGATTAAAAGCAAAACATTGCCCGCAATAAGCCAAAATAGCGTTCTTTTCTTAGATTTGTATTCTTCAGTGTATTCGTCATCCGAATTATCTGTAGTCAAGACAAAGGCAAAGAATAGGTAAATTAGGATAAATATTAATAAATAGAATAAATTACCACCAACAATACTTAGTAAGTTTTTTGATGGCAAAAGAAAATAAGTGTTAATCCCAGCTAATAAAGCCGGTAAGATCAAAGAATAAATGCCTATTTTCCATTTTTTAGTGGTAAGTCCAGTTATGACTACATACGTTAATGGGACTAATAGATATAAGAACCAAACTCCTACCATTTAGATTAATATCTCCCCGTCTTTTACAATCTGCTTAACACTAATGACTTTAGGATGCATATAAACAAATGGTGTGATAGTGTATTTTTCTACCCTATTTTCCCCACGTAGAGAGAAATTTGGAACAAATTCTTCATACCATTGTTTTTCTCCAAATCCAAGACCATCCCATCCTCTATGAACTGATGCGGCATAACTAGAAATCTCATTGCCTTTTAAAATTTCATCGCTTTTTCTTATTTTTTCTAAAAGCTCAGTCGTCAAGAGCTCGCAATCTCCCACACAATACCTTGGACCGGTAATATCCATTATCCGTGTTTTTTTCGTTATATCTCGGAGCCTAATTCTATAAATATTTTGAGCCGGTATTTTAGGTGCTACCTTTTTAGCTTCTTGTTCTGCTTCTTCTTGCCTTGCTTCTCTTTGAGCCATTTCTAAAGATGCTTTTAGTTTCAGGATAGTTTCTTCTTGCTCTTCGATTTTCTTATTTAGTTCTTTAAAAGTTTTAGTTCTCTCAATCAAGCTCATGATTTACCACCTTACCGTCTTTCACAAGTTGAGTTATCTCCACTACTTTTATGTCGAGATAAATTTTATGTTCAATAGCATAATGATCTACACGATTAGTATTATCTACAGTCTGATTTTTGATAAACCTGTCAAACCATTGCTTTTCTCCTAAACACGGCATATCTTTTTCGCCATGTACTAAGTAAAACTCATGACCATAAGTCCAAACGGCATCCCCATGCAATGACACTTTATTATGAGATGCACGCTTAAAGACATAATCTGTAAAATCAACAGTTTTTTCTATATTATGGTCATCTTTAAAAGTAATCCTGACTACATCTTTAGGAGTCTTTATTGTTAATTTATCAGCAAGTTCTCCCATTACTTGTCTAGAAACGTTTTTAATTTCTTTAAGTTTCTTTTCCGATGCTTCATGTTCGAGCTTTTGCAATTTTTTGTACATGATTTCAGCTGTCTTTTTTGTCTCGAACATTGTTTCAATCATAACCTCTAATTGATCTCGAATATGCTTATAGTTTTCTTCTAGCTCATCTAATCTTTCGCGGTCTTCTTGTTTAAACATAAAGTCCTCCTAAATATGAAGTCCTAGTTCTACTGCTACTTCTTTCAAAAAATCATTAAAAAGACGATAACCAGTTGCAGAACTGCATGCAATTATATTGTTTTGTGACAGATCTCTAATAGTTAAATATTTTCTAGTTCTGGGGTCAGAAAAGAAAAGCTCATTAACAATAATTTGTACATCATGAGGGGCTTCCTCATAACAAACTTGAATAGCATAGTGCTCGCGCCATAAGCTATTTAACCGTCTATCTTCATCTATAGTGATTAACATGCGATCGATGACATCATTCTTTTTGAATTGAGCTTTACCGCCCCCAACGTTTTCATCCGTTTCTTGATAGGGATGCCTTAATTCAAATTCTCTTTGTGCTTTATATACACTGTAACGAGGGTAATCCTCTAATAATCCTTCGATATATGCTTTAGTTTCCTTTTTCACTGTATTCCTCTTCTTTGTGCTTAATCCTTAAATAATGTGAGTAGTAGTTTTAAAAAGATAATAAGCACTGTTAATGTAATTTTGGCTAAAAACCATATTCCCCATACGTTAATAGCGAAGATTACGTATGACATGATATGTGTAAACATATGTTCCTCTCTTTGTTCAAAAAAAGACTCAGCTAAAGCACTGAGCCCAAAACAAGAATTAAAAGTCTTCCAATATTTATTTTAGGAGATATTTAAAAAAACTTTGCGCCAAACTCAATAAGGCAAAACAACATATTGATATAAATTTTTATTTTATAAAAATAATTGAATTTGGCTTAAGGCGATAAAAGGATTTGAACCTAATTTCTCTAGCTGGCTAGCTAGCGCTTTATCCTATTAAGCTATATCACCGTAAACTAATAAAGGAGCGGTCAGCAACCTTTATTAGAATTGAAATACCATATGCCAGCTATGACATTTCGTGGACGCGAGGGCTACCATATAAGCGATTAACTCTTTTAACACTCGCTTTGCGTGATGAAATCGCATGGTCTCGGCACGTTATACGCATCACCATATAACACTCCTCTAACAGAATCGTCGGCTTTGAACCGATATAGTCTTAACCGAAACTAACTAATTTCGATGATGTCTTAAAAAAGTTGAACAAGGAAGACTATAGTTCTCACAGAACCGTTTCTGATAAATGGTGGAGGCTTTAAAGCCTCTCATGTCTTACATCTCGATTATATTCGGCCACTGCCAATATGCCCCGCACCTATAAGAGCGACTTATAGGTTGACATACGCTTTCTAAGGACAGGACGCGGAACGCTACCGCTCAACTTTCACCCGATGTGCGATTATTGTCATGTATTTATTCAAACGCATTGTAATAAACCGGCCCTTTGAGCTACTCGTACCACTAATCATGCTTATAGCCCATCACTGGGCTTCTGACCGAAGGCAATAATGACTGAACGATTGCTTTGGTTCTACTAAGTACAATCAGTCTTAGTATTTGCTGCAACGCCTACCCCTGCTACAAAGATGGGTAGTCTCATCCACGCAGGCTCGGTTACAAATATGCCCGCACTGATTAGTGTGCTTTTAATTATCGATGTGACTTTGCGTGCATCTTCCCTAAAAGATTCCTCTCGTACCTACAGCACTACCCATAGGTCATAGCTAATGTTAACGATGCCTCATTAACACGAACTAATAGGCTTTTTAAAAGATGTATTGCTAGGAGGGCTTATCAAACTCTCATTACACTAGCGTCACCATTGCCCCATTTGGGGCTATGTGTTGTGCAAACTTGACGCTTGCAACGAATGCAGTAATAAATACTCATCCTCAACACAGCTGTTTTATTTTTGACCCAATAAATGTAAAACAACGTACTCCTGGGAGGGAGTAATAGTCGCCAGAGGATTCGAACCTCCATTTAAGACCCAACACCCCATAAACTCTTTGGAGGTGGTTTGTGAAAAAAACATATTTTTTATTCTGGTTCAATATACGGCTTGTACAACTCACTGAAAAAATATAAAAAGAAAGTGTTTGGGTCACGACTTAAAGCTAAATATATCAACCAAGGATTTCCAGTTGAAAAAATTGTATGCTGTGGTTTGTTGCTTCCTGGCTTCCCACAAGCAACAAATATATTTTAGCAAAATATTTGATATTGAACGTTGAATAACCTTTTTTTATTTAATTTGACTTTTAAGATATTTTTTGATTTTTTCTTTGTCTAATTTTGGTAAAAATCTAAGTTCAACTTCCACTCTTGGATTATCGTCATACCAAGATTCAATGGATAAATTGACCACTTGACTGTCATCTTTGTATAAACCTGAATTGGGTACCTTTTTACGACCGACTTTACGTGGATTAAGTGTATCCATTATCATCTTTTCTACATTATCTAAGTCAGGTGTAACGGTGGGATATATAAGATGCTTTAGTGCTGCTTGTTTTTTCCACTTGGGCCAAGCTTTGGGTAGAGGCTTATAAGCTTTAAGTTTTAGTTTGACAGGATTTTCGCATTCTAAAGGTTCAGTTACATGCGTCCATATTGTGCGTCCTTTTAACTCATAAGCAGCAGTTTTTCCACGCTTAAATACTCTTCCATTTCCAGAGTAAGTTCGTTCTTTTCCAAAAGGATTACCTGGAATAGTAAATTTGAGAACCAGATCATTCTCTTTACATGAATTATCTATTAAGTCTTTAATTTTCAAAATTACTATCTTCCGTTAAATCATCTGCTGAATTTTTGTCATTTTCATTAGCTTCTGGTAGAAAAGGCTTAATGTTTCTAACCCATTGCATAGCTACATAGTTAGCAAGATCAATACTTGTATCAGTAGCCGCTTTAGCCCATTTCTCTTTTTCTTCTGTATCAGAATAATCACCGTTCTGTAATTCTTCTGCCAAAGAAATTAAGCGTGATGCTTTTTGTACAACGGGCCATGTTGATACCATTACCTCATTGTTTTTTGCATACATACTAATCGAACGTTCAAAGGCTGATTTGCCACCATTATCATAATTCTTACCACGTTCATTTTTTATTTCTAATGCTTTGTCAAAAAATTCTCTTACATCTTTTGTTTCGTTTGTTTCGTTATTCATATTTTTACACTCCCGGAATTAAAGGATCTATTGCATGGATTTCTAAAAAACTATTGCTATTATTTTTTCTATATACGCCATTCCTTTTTGGCACAGTATAAAAACTGCCATCTGGCATATCTATCCAATGCGTTGCCCTGCGTTTCAATTTAAAAGTTGGATTTGTATCTGTTACCAAAGATTGATACGATACGCCTTTCTTAATGCACCAAATTTCAATAGTTGATCTACCTGTAAAATATATCTTCTTTTTAGGTTGATTTCTAAAACTTATTTCATCATTAAATAATGGCGGCCTACCTACCAAAATTTTAGTCCAATTGCAGATAGTACTTGGACTGATTTTGCATAACCTACCAATTTCGGCATTGGTGTATCCCATCATTGCTAAACTCACCGCATAAGATCGTGTTTTTGCATCGAACTTTTTTGCATTTTTCTTTTTAGTTTCAGCCTGTTTAACTGGCTCTACAGTATCTTTAAGAGTTGTCGTTATTTTTAACAATTTAAGATAATTCGGATCATTTTTGGGGCATTTTGAAACCGATCCATATTTAGTCTCAATTTTTTGCGTTAGCATAATAATTTTTGATGAAAGATTTCGTTTCTTTAAATTCAAATTGAGCATCCCTTTCTTAAATATTGTTTGTTCCTGTCTTTTAACTTCTTCATTCATCTTGAGATGTTAGTTTTCTGCCTATTTGTTCTACCACCTTAGTAGTAACCGCATTGCCAGCTTGCTTATATAATTGGCTATTGCTTACACCAGCATTTTTAGCTTTATGAAATTGTTCGTCGCTAAATCCTTGCAAACGCCAGCATTCTAAAGGCGTTAATTTTCTAATAGCTAATGTTTGCCCATTGTCTAATAGAACCCCATGTCTGTCTTGTGCAGTTAAAGTGAATTCAGGCTCATTCTCATCTTTAAAGCGTCTGCCTTTTTGTCTTTTATTCACACGATCTGGCGTAAGACATGGTCTGGCCAAAAACTTCGGCTCTCTTCCTCCGCCTTGCATAGTGTTTAATGTGGGAGCTACCCCTTTTATGTCATAAACTCTTCCTCTTTGAGGATTGCCGCTAAAGCTATTGGTTTTAACCAGATTACCAACTTGTTTTATTGCAATTTTTTGAGGACGCTTATATTCTGTTGCCGTTAACGTTGGAGCTATCCCTTTTGTGTCATAAACAAGATTACTTTGATGCTCCTTTATTCCTAATGATCCTAACTTTTTGATTTTTGCTGCTGTAGTAAAAGCTTTGCTTTGTCTTGTGATAGGAAATACTGGTCTGGTACCTGCTTTTCTAAGATGTCCGACAATATATACTCTTTCTCTGTTCTGAGCGACGACATCGGAAGAGTTAAGAACTGCCCATTCTGCATCGTACCCGACTTGGTCCATTTCAAGGATGACCCTTGCAAAATCCCATCCTCCATTGCTGGATAAGAGAGCTTTAACATTTTCCATGATGAGATAGGAAGGTAACGTTTCTTTGTTCTCAATCCGTTCTTTAAGGAGTCTGATAACCTCAAAGAACATGCTGGATTGTTTACCTTCAATGATCCCTTTTTGTTTTCCAGCAACACTGATGTCTTGACATGGGCTTCCAAAAGTCCAAATGTCAGCTGCTGGTAGTCTGCTCCCTTAACTTGTTGGATATCATTAGCTGTAAATTCTCCTTTCGTGTCATACATCGCCTGATAACTCATACGTGCATATTTATCCCATTCGATGAAACCAACACATTTGTGACCAGTATTTTCTAAGCCTGTCCTAAAGCCACCAATACCTGCGAACATATCAATAAATTTCATTAAAACCATTCCTCACTTGGCTTTTTCATCATTTCATCTACATTACCTTCATTAATGACATCACTTTGCCAACCATATTCTTTTACTAGTATTTTGATAATATCTTCAGGCTTAGCATTATCATAGCCATCTAATTTTGGCACCCTTCTGGCTCTTACATCTGTATAATCGCCAAATGGGCTTAAATCCTGCGTATACCAGATGCTTTTACCATCACCATCTTCTTCATATTGAGCCCTTGCTTTATTATATGTAGTTGCCCATACAATAGACATTGCGTCTGTGCTATCCATAGATAATTGATAAGCCTTTAATTTAGGGTGGAAAAATGGATCATAATCATCTGCAACTTCGACAAAGCTTGAATTATCGCTATATCTTAGAAATACAGCTTTATCTTTTTTATCTACTCTTGTCACTTGAAAATATTCAGGGTTATAAACTTGAAGTCCTGGTGTTTCATTCATTTCATTTATAAACTTGAGTTCTTCTCTAAAACGCTTAATTGCCTCATTTCTGTTTGAAGCAACAATTATCGCATCTTCAACACAATCATCTCTAAGAACTTCTGTGGATTGAATTAAATAAACTCCCATTGTTATATTTCATTACCTCATATTTTTTCTATTTCTTTGCCTAGATCTTTAAAAATATTTTTGATAATCTTTTGACGCTCCGTGGGCTTAATTTTCAAATCATGAATTAATCTAATCATTTCATTTATCTCCTTTCAGAACTTACGTTCGATGCAAAAAGCAAAAAATAATAAAAGGCTTCTCTCTATGCCTGTTTTTTAGTCTAAATTTACTATCCCGTTAGGGTGCCTTTTAAACATCCCTATTGTTTCGCTTAAAATGTATTGTGCATTTTCCAAAGTCGAATCTGGATAATCAGCGATATATTTTAGATAATACCTAGCATCAACATATTTATCACGTCTTAATAAGTAAAGTGATGCTTCAACAGGATCAAGAAGATCCTTTGCCATTTTACCTTGCCAATCTCTTACCCAGCCGCATGGTAAATGTTCAAACAATTCTCTATAGTTCCAAGAACAGTGTACCCAAGCATCGCTGAGTTCATGATGGTCTCTTGCTTCGGAAACTAGTGTAATGCTATAGCTCATTATCGCCCTCATCACTTAAATAGATATGATAGTTAATGGCTAAATTCTCCAGTAATTCTGCGACAGACCTACCAGCAATTGTTTGATTTTTATTGCTTATAACCGTTCCTGTTTTACAGTTAATTGCGAAAAAGTCATCATCAATATATACTACTAATGCCTTTATATAAGTGCTGTCGCTATTGTTGATATTTGTTTTTAAATAGATGAAATCTCCGGGCTCTGGAAACTTTAGTTCTTTCATTGTCTAATCCCCCCTTTTTAGCCATTATTTGATCACCAATTCAGCATTAACTCTGTGCCATAGGTTTCCATTGTTTCGTTGGAGCTCATTTAAACTATCATATTCATCTCCTATAATGCTTGCAACATCTGTTGAATATACTCCACCATTCAGCGGCGTAATATCCATCATTACATAATTCTGGTTATTATTTATAACGATTAAGGCATAAGCTGGGACTTGATTACCTCTCTGTAATACATCGCCTAATTGCCACTTCTCGTCCGATAAACGCTTATTAATAATTTCCATTGTTTCATTTTCCTTTTCTTAAAATTATTAATTGTGTGTATTTTTAATTTATGGGCATTAATCTCTTAATTGATTAATGGTATTAATACATCCTTTGTCATAACCTATCCAGTAGGCTCTTTCTTTCAATTTAAAAAGATCATCCGCCGTCAACATCCCTTTATCTAACTTGGTCAACAAATCTAACTCTTTATAGCGGTCGTCCGCTTCTAGTTGTTGTCTTGCTACTGCTTGTTTATCCATACAATCCCCTTATTACTCAGCATTTGCTTTAATTTCAACATCATCAGGTGAGACTACTTTCACGATTCTCCATTTATTGCGAAACCTATCTACTAATTCTTGTACAGATCGTACAGTTTCATCTGAATATCTGGATCCATCGAATGTTGCATGACCTGTAGCAACAGAACATGAATGTAAAGCAATTGCTTGCCATGCGTCATAATCTAATTTTTTGATAATTGCGATTTCCCAATTAAAATTTCTCTCTTCTTTATAGAAAATCCAATCTCCATCTTCGATTTCATGCTTCGCCGTTTTTACAGCAATTTTCATTTAATTCCACCAGCCTTTATAATTTATTAAATCGGTTTTTAAGTTATCCCAGTTTCGACTAGTTAAGTCCTTTACGGTTTGCTTTATTTGACGACCTTGTTTCGCCTCTTCAAAACTAATCTTTTCGCGGAAAAAGGTTTTAGCCATTCCATGTAAAAAGATCTTAGATCCATAAATAGTAACGGGATATTCCTGCCAAAATTTAACAATTTGCTTAATGATAGGTTCGAAGGCTTGATTAAAATTTTTCTGATATTGTTTTTGCCGTTGTTCTTGAGACAAATTCCAAGAGACTTTCATGTTGAGTTGGTATTGTTGCATTTCAGCTTGATTGTCTAATTCTTCAAAAATCGGCGTTAGTTCTAAGGCTTGTCGCTGAAGATCAAGATACTTAAGCCAAAAACCATAGTCCCAGGTATGGAAGTTAATGATCTGATCAGCATGTGCTTTGGCAAAATCGGTATTTATGGTAGCAAGTCCATGGTAAAGTCTTTTTCGTTGTAGATGAGATAGATCAATGTTTCGTCGCTTTGGGTCTTTATGCATGAATTTAACCGTCTTTCTATACTTCTTTGTTCTCTTTTAATCACTATAAACAACTAGGGCTGAATACCAACTGCCAAATCCCATAGGGTATACGACATATTGAACACTTTCAATTTTATGGACTAAAAAGAAAGCATTTAATGTGCATTCCAAATCAGAATGCGAATCGGTCTCAAATATTTTTACCTGTTTTCTCTCGCCTATCATAGTTCTTCTCTCCCTTCTTACCATCCCATAAATTAATCATTCCGATTAGGCTTCATATTAGGATTCATGGTTATAAAACGGGTCTTGCCTTTGGTTTTATTCACTTTAGGATTCATGATTGTAGAACAGGTCTTGTCTTTGGTTTTATTCACTTCAATGCTCAAGTCTTTAGGAGATGCTACTTTTACAAAATCCCAACGTCTGTAAAATTTATCTAACAAATTATCTATACTTCTTTCTCCACCGTGTACACGATCATAACCAGTGCTGGTTTTATCCAGTGGGTTTAAATATCGGCTATATATAGAACGGGCATACCAACTATATCCGTATCTAGACATAATAAAAGCAACGTTCCAGTCTTCTCCATAGTTTTTATAGAAAATCAAATCTCCTTTTTCAATTGTATCTTTGTCCTTTTTAAACGTAACTTTCATCGTTTTCCTCCCCTGCATACTGTTTTACTCTAACGTCAATATTGTTAGGGGATGCTACTTTGACGTGTTCCCATTGATCTACAAATCTATCTAGCAATTTATCTGCGCTGATTTCAGTAAGGCTTCCGCTATATGTTCCATCAACAGTCTGATCGCCCGGTTTCGGTATTGGGCTTAGCACACCATCTGTTTTTTCAATGGTTGAGTGCCATTCGTTGCTTTTTATAACGCTTGCATACCAAGTATGTCTGCCTTTATTTGCGACAACAGCAATATTCCATTCATAATCATCGTCTTTAAAAAATATCCAGTCTCCTTCTTTAACTGATCTTTTCTTTTTCTCAAAAGTAATTTTCATCGTTTTTCCTCTATCTTTTTTAATCTCAAAAACATGTATACTTTCAGTTTGCATATGCCACCACATCTTATTAAGACTACATGAAGCCTTAAGCAGAATATCGCCCGTGTTTGGGTTCTTAAACATATAAGTAATCTCCTCTTCAATCGGAAGAGCTATACATCCCGGAGAAGCAGAATGTGCATATTTAATCGCTGAGTATACCACAAAGGATGCTTTATAATCAGGAAAACCAGCTTTTCGCAGAATATATTTTTTATTTTCGGAAAGTTGAGTAGGGTCTTTGACTTCTTCTGTAATCATTGCTAATCCTCTATAAGTAGCTTAGCGTTGGCTTTTTCAACGTGATCATAGCGTCGATTTAGATAGGATTTCATACGGTCTAGATCACTATATGCGATGTCCAAAACAAAATATCCAGCATCTGAATAATAAATTCCGCCAATTTTTACCAATTTATAGCCATAAGAGGCTTGGATGATTAATGCGTAGCATTTATAGTCTGCGTCATCCCAATAGCAAATCACATCTCCAACATGCCATTCTTCATCTTTATTTTTAGTTCGTTTATCAATTACTTTCATAGTTAATCCTCCACAACTAGATGAGCATTGACCTTTTCAACGTGATCCCAATTATTAGCAATCTGTTTCATTAGATTATCTAAGTTGGTGAAAGCAGTATTATACACGTTTCCAGGATTGTCATTTAAATCAGCTTCATTATAGCCATAAGTATTGTGCGTGATTTGGCCATAAAGCTTCGTATCGTCATCGTTATTCCAATAGCAAATTACATCTCCAGCGTGCCATTGTTCGTCTCTATTTTTGGTTCTCTTATCAATTACTTTCATAATCTAATCTCCCAATTCTCTCCCACACATAGGACAATAACTTATTTCTTTTGAATGTCTTTCTTGAATACCATTAACCGGATCATCTACATTGTTTGTCACACAATAGATGTAATACTCAGATTTATTCCTGGCTATACTCAGTTCTTCTTCCTCAAAGCCTAAATCGAAAAGAAATGATTTACCATAACCTTCTGAATCAATAGTACAATATTGACATTTCTTTTCATTTTTCATTGTCAAATACCTTCTTTATTAGCAAAAATCCCATTGTAGTTTTTGCTCAGCACTATTTTCCCAAAAATTTAAAAAGCCACTTATTTCTTTTTCCAATTTGTCATTTTTCTTATCTTTAAGCTTCTTTTCGTCGCAAAGCTCAAGGAATTGCTTGTAAGAAGTCTGAACGTCATCACTACTAAATGAACCATCACACTCTGGATGAAGAAAGAATCCAATTAGTGCAGTGCCTTCAAGCTTATTATCATAAATAATTCGTGTATTCATAAAGTCTCTATCATCGTATTCAATGCCAACTAATTCTCCTAGTTCTCTTTTAAGAAAATCAAAATGGCCATCCCCTATATGAAAGCAATCAACTTCATCAAAGTCTTGAGCTTTTTCTGCATCCTTTTCCATTTCTTCATACTTTTTAGTATCATTTTTCAGAAATTCAGGATGTAAAAAATAAAAGAAATCATTATCAGATGGTTCGAACATTTCACCATCAAAATCTTCAACTGATAAATTATATTTTTCTTTAAATTCATTTTTTCTCTCTTTGCTTTTCTTAAAGTCATAGGCAATAATATCTAAACTCATTTTTATAAATCTCCTAATTCTCTCCCACACATTGAGCATTTATAGTTAGTTAATTCATAACTTTCTCATTGATTTCTGCTTCTAAATAGCAGTTGCGTGCTTCTATAGCCGAATGATTGATGAAAATGTAACAACCGTGGTGATCCGTTATGTCATCTTCATCTAATTTATACTCATGTTTCCATTCATTCTTTAAATGAACTAAGTAGTCTTTAGCGTCTTCAAGTTTTTCAAAGACCGTAGATCTATAATCATTTAAAGTGAATGGAAGACATTCTTTAACATTCGAAATATTGATTTCATCTACTGTGTAAACGTATTTAGCCATTTCTATTCTCTGTAAGTATCATAAATTTCAATTTCATAATCGCCAAAATCGTTGTTTGAAATAATGATTGGTTCATCAAGAATTTCAATAATTTTTAGCAAAGGTTGCAAATCATCAATATAAATATCAAAAAACAATTGCCAATCATCTTGATACATTTCAGATACTGAATATTGTTGTTTTTGCAGTTTTTCCCTATAGATACGTAAGTTATCATCACTATCAGTATTTGTTATTCTAATTTTCATATTCGTTTAGTCTCTTAGCAGCTTTCTTTAAAATATCAATACATTTTTGCTTAGTGTAACGATGTATCTTATTACTGTCCCACATCGTATCAAAACCAACATAATGCTCATTGATTCCTAGATCTGTAAGTGGGTCATCAAATGTTATTCCACATGGAAATATTTCTTCTAGAAATAAATACGGAAAATCACATTCAACATATCCAGTAAAGTAATAATTATCTCCAAGACTGCGTTTAACTATGATGATATTTTTACCATACCACAGCTTGGTGTACACCACTATATCCATAACTATTCGTTAATCTCCACAGTTACATGACTATTGGGAATAAATTTAACGTAAGTAAATTCATTTTTGAATCTTTTAATTAAATCATTAATGCTTTTTTCTCTAATGCAACTGGTATCATTTGGAATATTAGCATCTAATGAAAAGGTTTTATACCAACGATCACAATTATCATAATAAATAACTTCTGCATACCATGGTTTCGACTTAAAACGTTTAAACAGCACGACTGTTCCAGGCTTTATTTCTTCGTTATTTTCATTAAATTTAATTTTCATTTGTAATGCTCCAGTCTCCTGCAGGACTCAATTCAACATGCTCCCATTCTTTCTTGAAAGCTGTCAGAACCTCTTCAGCACTCGACACCCAGCCAAGTGAATAGCCGCCATCTTTAGAAATTTTTCCCTGGGCACTATCGTCCATAGTTATTGAGCTGTATCTATCGTCATCTTTGATAATCATCGATACAAATTGCTCACCAAAGTTGTTATCGTAAATAATAAAGTCTCCTTCATGTGGTATAAGATTCTTAGGTTTATAATTAATTTTCATTATTTGTTTTTCTCCATTACATCAGTTTGTAAATCAATCCAATCGTCTTCGAATTTCGAAAAAATATATGCAGCCCTCGTTACACTCATATGATGCTTTTCAGCCCAATTGTGAAGATACTTATCAAAGCCTTTATAGTCATTATTTACTAGAAATTCTGATAATTTTAACAAGCCATTTTTTTCAAGTTGCTGCAGTCTAACGTGAAGTAGTTGATACTTAACTATTGTTTTATTTACTTTCATTGGAGTTTCCTTCCGCATACAGGACAATAATTTATTGGCGTATCTGTAATTAACAAATTGCCGCCCCTATCTCTATACACCAGGCAATGGTCATCATTTAGATACAGAAATGCCCATTTAGTGTTCTGTCTTAGAACTAAAGTCTGTCTGGTAGAACTTGAAAAGTCGCAAAAATCACACTTTGTTAATAGGCTGGTTTTCATTTCTTTCTACCTCTTCAAATTGCATTTATGAATGTATCTGTTTGACTATCTGATCTACAAATAAAAATGCCATTCCAATATGATTCGGTAAGATCTCTTTCATCTAAATCCTTTTTCATGTTCAATTTCTCCATCTAAAATGAAAACATCTGACTTATAACTTTACATACTTTACTATTTGGGCCATAAACTACGTAGCCAGCAAAGTATAATTCAGCAAGTTCTTTTTCAATCGACTGGTTATGCATAGCAGCCATCTTCTTAACACACTTTTTAGCTTTAGAAATATTGTCATTTTCGACCGCATTTACAAAAGCATCGTTAACATCATATGTTTCTTTTGAAATTTTCAAGCTCTTACCTCTCTGCTAGTTCTCCTTGAATTTGTGCGCAAGTCTCGCATATCCATGAATTTTCACTTAATTGTAATGTTGCCTCTTGACCACAAAGCACACACTTATGTTTTTTCTCTTTCAACTTTAACTCCATATTATCCGTATCGCTTTAAACATTACTTCGTATAAAAACTGTGGAAGCACAGCCACCATAGCAGCTATTACAGCATTAATTAAACTTGGAAATAAATTCTCAAGTATTGTTTCTATTATTGCTTTTTTCTTTTCGCTATCTGTAGATGCATATTGCATATTGGCATGAAAATCTACTTTAAAAGAATCCATCATAATGAATCCATATATAAAGGTGCAAAGTAAATACCACAGTACTTTCATTAATTCAATCATGTTCTAGTCACTAAAATGGCAGATCATTATCGGAAATATCAATGGCATTACTGTTGCTTGCAAACGGATCATCCATTTTATGTTCTTGAGATGGAGCATTAGTTTTGTCGGAGCTTGGTGTCGGTTGTTTTGCTTTTGGCTCTTCCGGATTTTTGTCTTTATTTTGAATTGGAAAGCCAACTTCTCTTGCAACTACTTCAGTGACCCAAACTTTTTCACCATTTTGGTTATCATAAGTTCTTGTTTGAATTGATCCTAAAAGGTTAATCCCATTACCTTTATTGAAAAAGTTGTTTACAAATTCTGCAGTTTTGCCCCAGGCAACAATGTTAATAAAGTCAGCATCTCTATCTCCATTTGGGTTTTTGTATGAGCGTTCAACTGCAATTGTAAATTGGACTACTGATTTACCGCTGCCAGTGGTATTTAATTGCGGATGTTTAGTTAAGCGTCCTTCAAGTGTCACATTATTAATCATTTTTTTCTCCTTTTAATTCATGCAAAATACTAGTTGGTGAGAAATATACTGATTCAATTGATGCTCCATGCAGATCGATCTTCAGCTTCCGAATATCAAGCATTGCTCTAATCGTTTCAGTCATATCTAGTACTCTGGTGCCTAACACTTCATAATCATCTTTCTGAGCGTAGTCTGTAATATAAGTAATTTTTACCAGCATCCCTCGCTTGGTATATTTCTTTTTATTTGGGTCAAATTCTAGCAAAATTAAAATATCGCCAACTTTAAAACCTTTGTCATTTTTTCTTATCTCAAAGTTCTTTATGCCATCACTCTGGGCTTTATAGAACTCTGGATAAATCTTTAAACAAATATATCTGTCCTTGATTTCTTTATTCATCTATTGCCTTTCGAAAATTCTTATTAACTTTTTCCCAATCTTTCTTTATAGCTTGAGTATCTTGTTCATGCTTATAAACAATTCTTTCTAACGATCCATCTTCTAATTCGTAATACCATTCGCCTTTTTGATATTTAACACCTTTGATTTTCATAAGAAGAACACCACGAAAAATAAAATCAGAAAAATAGTAACGAAATAGGAAGTAACTGCTAATGCAGATTTAACATCTTTGCTCATTAAATTTACCTATCCTAATGGTTCTTTAT
>NZ_CANBCP010000037.1 GCF_947367085.1 uncultured Lactobacillus sp.
GGTAAACATATTATTGCTTATAATGCCGCATATAAATATTTAGGAATTGGGACGCTTACACCAGTGCAAAATTTTTATATCAAAAATGCAAGATATGATTTAGCTAAAACTGATTTATCTGCACCAACGATGTATTCCTCAAATGAGTATTTAGAAGGGCAAAATATAGAAATTGGTTGCAGGGCAGGTACATTAATCGTAATTAATAGCCGAGATAAAAAATAAAAGGGATCAAGAAAAAATCTTGATCCCTTTTATTTTTTTACTTCTTAATTAGGCACGTTTAACCTTACCGGATTTCAAAGCGCGAGCGGATACCCAAACACGCTTTGGCTTACCGTCAACAAGGATGCGAACTTTTTGAAGGTTTGGCTTCCATGAACGCCGCACGGAGTTCAAAGCCTTTGAACGCTTGTTACCAAAGACCGTCTTGCGGCCAGTAATAATGTCTTTTGCCATTTGTGCTAAACCCTCCTTTATTTGTTATCTGTCGTTAGTACCTTTCTAGATTATCATAGCTAGGAAGTGATTTCAATATTAAGTCAGGATTTTTTCAATCTCACAGCTAATCTTATTGCCATGTTATTTTGCTATGTTAAAATGAAATAAGTAAAATTAGTTCTTCTGAAAAGGAGGAAATCATGGCTGTAAAAATTAAAACTAAGCGTGGCATGATTGATATTTCTAATAATGTAATCGCAACTGTTGTAGGTGGAGCTGCCACTTCAAATTACGGTGTAGTTGGAATGGCATCTAAGAATGCTCTTAGAGACGGTGCATTTACTATTTTGAATCGTGCTAATTATCGTCGTGGTGTTGTTATTAAGACTAAGGACAACCAAATTGTTGTAGATGTTTATATCATTGTGGGTTACGGACTCAAAATTTCAGAAGTTAGCCACAATGTTCAAGATAGTGTAAAATACAATCTCGAAAATCTTTTAGGCATCAAGGCAAAATCTGTTAACGTTATTGTACAAGGCGTTAAGATCTTAGACGAATAATGCTTATTTGGAGGAACGTATTGTGGTTTTAACCAAAATTGATAGTGAACAATTTAAAGATATGGTTCGTGCGGGTACTCATCGCATGAGCAAGAATTCTGAATTTGTTAATAAATTAAATGTTTTCCCGGTACCTGATGGTGACACGGGAACTAACATGACTTTAACTATTGAAAGTGGTGCAAAAGCAGTTAGCCAAAGCACTTCTACAAAAGTTGGAGATTTAACTAAAGCTCTTTCTAAAGGGATGCTGATGGGTGCACGTGGTAACTCTGGTGTTATTACATCCCAGCTATTTCGTGGTTTTTATAAAGCTACTGAAAATAAAGAAACTTTATCAGCTTTAGATTTATCAAATGCATTTTCAAACGGTGTGGCAACTGCTTATAAAGCAGTTATGAAGCCTGTTGAAGGTACAATCTTAACTGTAGCTCGTGTAGCTGCTGAAGAAGGTAAAAATAAGGCTAGCGAAACTGATGATGTTATCGAGGTCATGAAAGCTATTGTTGATGGAGCTAAAAAGGCTTTGAAGACAACCCCAGATTTATTGCCAGTTTTGAAACAAGTTGGTGTTGTTGACTCTGGTGGTCAAGGATTGGTATTTATTTACCAAGGCTTTTTAGAAGGTTTACTTGGCGAAAAGAGCAATGATGATTACCAATTAGACGAAGTTGAAATGGATGAGTTAATTAATGCTGCTCACCATCAAGCTGAATCTGCACAGATTCAACTATCAACTAGTGATATCAAAAATGGCTATTGTACTGAAATTATGGTTGATTTGACTGCTGATGTGCCTAATAAGAAGAAGTTCAACTTGGATGAATTTAGACAACATTTATCTGAAGTTGGAGATTCACTTCTTGCAGTTTCTGACGGAGAAGTTGCTAAAGTTCACGTCCACACTGAACATCCTGGTGAAGTCTTCACTTACGGAAGTCAATTTGGACAATTGGGCAAGATCAAGATTGATAACATGCGTATTCAACATGAAACTATCATTGAAAACAACGAAGAAAAAGAAGAAAGTGTTGATTTCGCAGTAATTGCAGTAGCTTCTGGTCACGGAATTCGTGAATTGTTCCAAAGTGAAGGTGTTAATAGAATTATCTCCGGTGGACAAACAATGAATCCATCAACTCAAGATATTATTGACGCTATCAAAAAGTCTGGTGCAAGCAAGGCAATTATTTTACCAAACAACGGTAATATCATTATGGCTGCTAAGCAAGCAGCAGAAGTTGCTGAAATTCCAGTTGGAATTGTGCCAACTAAGACTATCTCTCAAGGTTTAACTGCAATGCTTTCTTTCAATCCTGACGCTAGTGTTGAAGAAAACGTTGAAGCAATGTCTGAAGATTTAGATACTGTTGTTTCAGGTGAAGTTACAAAGGCTATTCGTGATACTCAAATCGACGACGTTCAAGTTAAGAAAGATGACTTTTTAGGTATCATCGATGGTAAGATCAAGGTTGATAATCCTGACTTGGTTGATACTACAGTTGAAATGGTCGAAAAGATGCTTGATGAAGACACTGAAATCATCACTATTATGTACGGTAGTGACGCTACTAAGACTCAAGCAGATCAAGTGGTATCAAAACTTGAAGCAAAACATGATGATTTGGAATTTGAAGTACATGATGGTGGTCAACCAGTCTACTACTTCTTGGTTTCAGCTGAATAAAATATGAATACAAAAACTGAGAAAAAAGATCTATTTGGTCCTGTTACTACGTTAAAAGGCGTAGGTGCTAAAACAGGTGAAGCTTTAGCAAGTTTAGGGATAAATAGTATTTATGATTTATTGTTTTATTTTCCGTTTCGATATGACGAACTGGAAACATTACCTTTAGATCAAATTATGGATGGTCAAAAAGTTCTTTTAAAAGGAACTGTGGTAACTGAACCATTTGTAAGTCGCTTTGGCTATAAAAAAAGTCGACTCAGTTTCAAAATTCAAATTGGCCATGATATTGTCATGGTCAATTTTTTTAACCAACCTTGGTTAAAAGATAGATTGGAACTGGGACAAGATGTTGCAGTTTTTGGAAAATATAATGTAGCCCGACAGTCGCTGTCAGCTTTTAAGTTTGTGGCGCAAAAAAAGAGCGATTCAGGCTTAGCAGCAATTTATCCAGTTAATCGTCATGTGCGTCAAAAAAAGCTCCAAGAACTAATTGATCAGGCTATTAAAGAATACTTGCCAGAAGTTAAAAATGTTGTCCCTGACGAAATTCGACAAAAGTATAAGTTAGAAACAGATCAGGCAATTATTCAAGACATGCATCATCCTAAAAATGCACAAATGGCTAAAACTGCAAAACGAAGTGCCATTTTTCGTGAGTTCTTTTTATTCCAAATCCAGCTGGCTCAAATGATGTCTATGCGCGATAGCGATGCCCCAGGACAAGCTAAAAAATATGATTTGAAGGCGATTAAGGAGTTAATTGATAAACTACCTTTTGAATTGTCAGATGATCAAAAGAGGGTCGTCAATGAAATTTTTGCCGATCTACATTCAAAGCGTCAGATGAGGCGCTTGCTGCAAGGTGATGTAGGTGCAGGAAAGACTGTAGTCGCTGTTTTTGCCATTTATGCTGTTATCACAGCGGGCTATCAAGCAGCTTTGATGGTGCCAACGGAAATTTTGGCTGAACAACATTTTGCCAAGATTGCCGAATTATTACGTCCACTTGGTGTGCGTGTAGCACTTTTGACGGGAGATACTAAAGATTTAGAAAAAAAAGAGATCTATCGTGAACTTGCTGATGGAACTATCAATGTCGTAATTGGGACGCACGCTTTAATCCAAGACGCAGTCAAATTTAAAAATTTGGGTCTAACCATAATCGATGAGCAGCATCGCTTTGGAGTAGGTCAGCGTAATAAACTTATTTCTAAAGCTGATAGTCCCGATATCTTGGCAATGACAGCTACCCCAATTCCACGTACTTTAGCACTTACGGTTTATGGTGAAATGGCCGTTTCTTCAATTAGACATCTGCCTAAAGGAAGAAAGCCGATTATCTCATCTTGGGTCACTTCTAATAAGCTGCGAGATGTTTTAGTTCAGATGCAAAGTCAGCTTGATCAGGGCTTTCAAATCTATGTGGTGACGCCGCTGATTCGTGAATCAGAAAAAAGTGATTTAAAAAATGCGGAAGACTTACAAGCTCGTCTTGCTAAATTTTTCAAAAATGAAAATGTTGTCTTGCTTCATGGACAAATGTCAGGGCAAGAAAAAAATGATATCATGGATGCTTTTGCCAATAAAAAGATTGATATTCTAGTGACTACAAGTGTCATCGAAGTCGGAGTTGATGTGGCTAACGCCAACATGATGGTGATTTTCAATGCTGAAAGATTCGGACTCAGCCAGCTTCACCAATTACGTGGTCGAATCGGACGTGGCCAAACGCAGAGTTATTGCGTTTTTGTGAGCGATCCACCAAATGAAGTAGGCAAGCAGCGGATGCAGATCATCACAAATACTTCAGATGGTTTTAAATTAGCTGAAGAGGATTTGAAGTTGCGTGGTGAGGGGGATGTTTTTGGTAAGGCTCAATCAGGTTTGCCGCAATTTAAAGTTGGCGACGTGGTCAATGATTATAATGCCTTAGTAATCGCGCAAAAAGAAGCAAGGGCAGTCATTGCTCAAGATCAAAATTTGACCAGCGACCAATATAAATTTTTAGCAGACGTGTTAAAATATAACAAAGAATTACAAAATGATTAGTTTAACAAGGAAGATAATATGAAAACAATCGCAATTGATGCTATGGGCGGCGAAAATGCGCCTCAAGCGATCGTAGATGCAATTGTCAAGTTGCGAAAAGAAGGCAGCGAGACAAATTACATTTTATTTGGGGATGAGAGTCAGATTAAGTCTGCTTTTCCAAAAGATGATGATTTTAAAAATATCAAAATTGTTCACACAACGCAGACTATCGCTGATGAAGATGAGCCAGTTAGGGCTATTCGTTCAAAAAAAGATTCGTCAATGGTGGTTGCAGCGCGTTATGTAAAAGACGGTAAAGCTGATGCTTTATTTTCAATGGGCAACACTGGAGCATTATTGGCTTCAGGAATTTTTATCATAGGACGTATTAAAGGCGTTGATCGACCTGCTTTAATGCCAACAATGCCATCTGCTAAAGGAGATCAGGGTTTTAATATCATTGACGTTGGTGCAAATTCGCAAAGTAAGGCTGAATATCTGGTTCAGTGGGCACAAATGGCTTCTTATTATGCATCCACAATTAGAAAAGTAAATAACCCGACTGTTGCTCTGCTTAATAACGGGGCTGAAAGCGACAAAGGTGATCCAATGCACCAAGAAGCATATAAACTTTTGAAAGAAACTGATCTTAACTTTATCGGTAATATCGAAGGAAATGAAGTTATGGAAGGTAAAGCTGACGTTGTTGTGACTGATGGCTTTACTGGAAATGCGGTTTTAAAAGCAATCGAAGGCACTGCTAGCGTAATTTTACATATGTTAAAGGATTCGCTACTTAATAACGGACTTCGTCCTAAAATTGGTGCCGCTTTGGCAAAGCCAGGCCTTAAGGCTCTAAAAAAGCGTTTTGATACAGCCCGTCATGGAGGAGCTGTTTTATTAGGAATTAACGCACCAGTTGTTAAAACGCATGGACGTTCTGATATTCGTCCTATTTATTACACTTTAAAACAGATCGATATGATGCTTGATCAAGATTTAATTGGCAAATATCGTGAATTCTTTAAAGAAAGTAACTAGACTTTGAGATTTAATTGACCTAAAATTAAACTAAACTTTTTGGAGGTTAAAGATGACTGAAGAAGAAATTTTTAATAAGATCGCAGATATGATTGCTGATCGTTTTAATATTGATCGCGATAAGATTACCAAAGATTTGAATTTCCGTAACGATTTAGATGCAGATTCAATCGATTTTGTGGAGTTGGTTATGGACTTAGAAGATACCTTTGGTAGCGAAATACCTGATGATGATGCAGAAAAATTGCAGACTGTTGGTGAAGCCGTAGACTACATTAAAGCTCATCAAAATTAAAAAATGTTAAAAAAAGACTATCAATTTTCTAGTAAAAGTTAAGTAAACTTATTGAATTGATAGTTTCTTTTGTATATAATGGGTACATTAATTAAGAATCTAATTGACTTTTAATATTTAGCCATTTAGAAAAAGGCTGAGAGGAGAATGACCTTTGGAAAAGCAGAGTGATCTACTATTAGACATCGAGCACCTGCATACTGCATATCGTTTGCAGGGTAAATTCTATGACGCAGCTGATGATGTTAATTTAACTCTTAAACGTGATGAGATTTTAGCCATTGTTGGTGAATCTGGTTGTGGTAAGAGTACAATTGCTTCAAGTATCATCGGTTTGTATGACCATAAGAATACTAGGGTGACTGGCGACATTTTATACAATGAATTGAATTTAGTTGGATTGAATGAATCATTATTTAACCAAATTCGTGGTAATAAGATTGGAATGATTTTCCAGGACCCACTAGCAAGTTTGAACCCACTGATGAGAGTCGGTGATCAAGTTGCTGAAACACTTTACTACCATACTGATATGAATGAAAAACAGCGCCATGACAGAGTCATCGAATTGTTTAATCAAGTAGGTATGCCACGTCCAGAGGAAATGTTCAACATGTATCCTCATGAATTGTCTGGTGGACTTCGTCAACGTGTCGTTATTGCGATTGCGATTGCATGTAAACCAGAAATTATCATTGCTGATGAACCTACAACTGCTTTGGATGTTACTATTCAAGCTCAGATTTTGGACTTACTTGAAGACATTCAAAAAGAAACCCACTCAGGAATTATCATGATCACTCACGACTTGGGTGTTGTGGCGGAAACTGCTGATCAAGTTGCAGTTATGTATGCGGGTCAAATCGTTGAAAAGTCAGATGTTAAAACTGTTTTTGAACATCCACTTCACCCATATACCCGTTCATTACTTAACTCTATGCCACAAAGTGATGATGAAACTGAAGATTTACACGTTATTCAAGGTACTGTTCCTTCATTGAAGAACATGCCACGTGAAGGTGACCGTTTTGCGGCAAGAATTCCTTGGATTCCTGCAAGTGCTCATGAAGAAGAACCTAAGATTCACGAAGTTGAACCAGGCCACTTTGTAAGATGTACTTGCTGGCAAGACTTTCACTTTGAACAAGAGAGCAGTAAATAGGGAGTAGAATATGGCTGAAGAAATAATCCAAATCAAAGACTTAAAAGTCCACTACCCGATCCGCTCTGGTTTTTGGAACCGTATTACAGACTATGTCCGGGCAGTAGACGGGGTCAGTTTATCAATTAAAGAAGGAGAAACTTACGGTTTAATTGGTGAATCTGGTTCTGGTAAATCAACTACTGGTAAAGCAATCGTTGGTGTTGAAAAGGTTACTAGCGGTCAAATCCTTTACAAAGGCGTTGATATTACCAAGGCAAGCAACAGAAGAAAGTTAAATTACAACAAAGATGTTCAAATGATCTTCCAGGATTCAATGTCTAGTTTGAACCCACGTAAGAGAATTGAAGATATCATTGCTGAGCCAATCAGAAACTTTGAGAACTTAACTACTGATGAAGAAAGAAAGAGAGTTCAAGAATTGCTTGATATCGTAGGGATGCCTAGCGATGCAATTTACAAGTTCCCTCACGAATTCTCAGGTGGTCAACGTCAAAGAATTGGTGTTGCGCGTGCCGTAGCTACTAATCCTAAGTTGATTGTTGCGGACGAACCTACTTCTGCACTTGATTTGTCTGTTCAAGCACAAGTTTTGAACTTTATGAAGCATATCCAACAACAATACAACATTGCATATTTATTCATTTCTCACGACTTGGGTGTTGTTAAGCACATGTCAGAAGACATTGCCATCATGCACCGTGGACGCTTTGTAGAAATTGGTAAACGTGAACAAATTTACAAAAATCCAATGCACATTTACACTAAGCGTTTGCTTTCAGCTATTCCTGTTGTCGATGTAGAAAATCGTGAAGCACATAAAGCTGAACGTCAAAGAGTTGAAAAAGAATTCCTTGAAAATCAAGATAAATGGTATGACAAAGATGGTCGAGTACTTCCTCTTAAGAAAGTTTCAGATCGTCACTTTGTAGCTTTGCCAGAAGACTTGATTCAAGAAGAATTGAAGGAGGATGAATAGGTATGTGGAAGACAGTTTTACGAAGAATCCTGATCATGATCCCGCAACTTCTTATCTTGAGTCTGCTTGTCTTCGTCTTAGCTAAGATGATGCCTGGTGACCCATTTACGGGAATGATCAATCCTAACTCTGACCCTAAGACTATCGCCCGCTTAAAACAAGAAATGGGATTAAACGATGCTCCTTGGGTTCAATACTGCCGCTGGTTAGGTAACTTGATGCATGGAGATTTGGGACAATCATATATTCAAAAAGTTCCAGTTGCTTCATTGATTTGGGACCGTGCAGTTAACACTTTCTGGCTTTCATTAATGTCAGTTATCTTAACTTACTTGATCGCTATTCCTATGGGTATTAGCGCAGGTCGTCACCAAGATGGTTGGCAAGATCAATCAATCCAAGTGTTTAACTACATTACGTTTGCTATTCCTGCATTCGTATTCTACATTTTAGGTTTGTGGTTATTCGGATTTACTTTAGGCTGGTTCCCAATTTCAGGTTCAGTTTCAGATACTGCTACTGGTTTTTGGGGAATCTTCTTCAGTAGAATTTATCACTTGATTTTACCAGCAATTCTTTCCGCAATTATTGGTACTACTGCAACAGTTCAATACTTAAGAACTGGTATTGTTGATAATAAAGTTGAAGATTACGTTAGAACTGCCAGAAGTAAGGGTGTTCCAGATAGAGTTGTATTTAATAAACATATCTTGAGAAACTCATTATTGCCAATTGCAGCCTTCTTAGGTAACACTATTACTGGATTACTATCTGGTTCAATGATCATCGAACAAGTCTTCAGTTATCCTGGAATGGGTAAGTTATTCCTTGACTCAATTGGTCAACGTGACTACTCAACTTTAACTGCTTTGATTTTGTTATTCGGTATTTTAACTCTGGTTGGTAACTTATTGTCAGATATCATTATGAGTATTATCGACCCTAGAATTAGAGTTCAATAGGAGGGGAGGATTAGAAATGGCTAAAGATAAATCATCTAAAAAAGATATAAATAAAACAAAAGCTTCTCTTCCACCTTCTGGATTTAAGGTTGTAGTTCGAGAAATTACTCATGATAAGATTGCAATGGTGGCTTTCTCAATCATCGTTTTGATCTTGCTGCTTACATTTGTAGGCTCGCTCTTCTTAAATGGTAAGAATGTTACTGAAGTTAACATCGCAGAAGCTTACTATGGTTGGGGAGAAGCTGGTCATATCTTAGGTACTGACGATGGTGGACGTGATATTTTACAAGAATTAATCGTCGGTGGACGTAACTCCATCTTGATTGGTATTTCAGTTACCTTAGTCTGTGAAGTCGTTGGCTTAGTTGTCGGACTCGTTACTGGTTACTACGGTGGTGTAGTAGATGCCATCATCATGCGTGTTGTAGACTTCATCCAGATTTTACCTATGATGCCTATCATTATTGTTTTAACTACTACTATTCCTAACTACAACGCTGTAACTTTAGTATGGTTAATTTCAATGTTTGGATGGACAGGAACGGCGAGATACTACAGATCCTTTGTCTTATCACAGCGCGGACGTGACTACGTTTTAGCTTCTAAGACTTCGGGATCAAGTGATTTGAAGGTTATGTTTAGAGAAGTTTTGCCTAACATTACCTCAATGATCATCATCGACGTTGTGCTTACAGTTGCTGGTAACATTGGTGTCGAAACATCATTATCATTCTTAGGATATGGACTTCCACCTTCTACGCCATCACTTGGTACTTTGATTGGTTTTGCTAACGACCCAGTTAACGTAACTACTCGTCCATGGTTATGGCTTCCAGCAACTATCTTGTTGCTGCTTATCTCATTAAGTATTAACTATGTTGGTCGTGCTCTTCAAAGAGCTGGGGATGCCCGTCAACGTGAAAACTAAAATATTTCTAAATGCAGGGTTTGCAATTGCGACTCTGCATTTTTTGTTGAAAAAATTTAAATTAAAAAGAATATATTTATTTTTTATATAAAATCAACCGATTAAATTACAGTATTGCGATATAAACAGACTTCTGGCTAGTAAAAGATATATATTTTGAAGAATAACATAGTTTAAAAGTCAAGAAAAACTAACGTTATTCTTCAAAAAGTCTTTATTTTCTTTATCTTTTCTTATATAATCGTTATGACTTAAAAAATGTTCAACGGTATTTTAATAACGCTCTTGGGGAGTAATTAAGTAATGCAAGATAATAATTCGATAAACAAGACTAAGCACCATCACCACCACCGTCATCATCATAGACGTAAGTTCTGGCGGATCTTCGGTGTAGTAATAGCCGTTGTCCTTGTCGGGATCCTGCTGGTAGTAGGTTATGCTTACCGCAATATTCAGAACGCGGCAAACAATGCCTATAATCCAGTAAGTCTCAAGAATCAAGACAACGGCTCTTTAAGTTCTGTATTAAAGAATAAAAAGCCAATTAGCTTGCTTTTATTGGGTACAGATACAGGAGAGTTCGGTAGAACATATAAGGGTCGTACGGATACAATGATGATCATGGTCTTAGATCCACAGAAAAATAAGACCACGATCGAAAGTATCCCACGTGATATGAAGGTTACTTTACCTGACTATCCAGACTATTCACCAGCTAAGATTAACTCAGCTTATACCTATGGTGGAATTGAAGAAGTTGATAAGACGATCAATGAGTACTTCAAAGTTCCAATTAACGCTTATGTGTTAGTTAACATGAAGGGGCTAGTTAAGGCTATTGATAAGGTTGGCGGAGTTGACGTAGTCTCACCATTAAGCTTTGATTATGAAGGCTATTCATTTAAAAAAGGTGTCAAGTACCATATGAATGGTAAAAAGGCACTTCAATTTGGTCGTATGAGATATGATGATCCAAAAGGCGATTATGGTCGTCAAGAAAGACAACGCCTAGTAATTATGGCGCTACTCAAGAAGTCTGCTAATGTGCAATCAGTGCTTAACAAAGATTTCTTAGATTCAGTGTCACACTCAATGCAAACTAATCTTAGTTTCAATGATATGACTACCTTAGCTGCAAATTACAGAAAAGCAACTGATTCAATTAGTTCTGGCTATGTAAAAGGAACTAACGATAATGAAGAAGGCGTTTCATATCAAAACGTTAGCGTGAATGAACGCCAAAGAGTTAGTGATAAGTTAAGAAAAGCTCTAGGGCTTAATGAAGTTACTGTTAAATAGTTTTAGAAGAAAAGTCGTGCAATGGAAAATAAACAAACACAAGAAAATACAATCGATTTAAGAAGATTATGGATCTTGCTTAAGTCACATATTTTAGGAATTTTAATTTGGGCAGTAGGGCTAGGTGTAGTTGGCTATGCATTAGCAAATTATGTTATTGCACCCAAGTACACAGCATCTACTCAAATTTTGGTTAACCAAAAGAACAATTCTAAAGATGCTGGTCAAGCTTGGAATACACAACAAGCAGATATTCAAGTCATCAATACTTATAAAGATATCATTACTAGTCCAGTTATCTTAAAGGATGCTTCTAAATGGTTAGCTAATCCCACTGAAGTAGTTAGAAAAGCTGAAAAGCCAAAATATACAACTTTAGCAGACGGTACCAGAAGATTGGTCAGAAGAGGACATCCTGCTGAAGTTAGAAGAGTTGGAGAAGGATACAGTATCTCAGCAACTAAATTAGCTAAATCAGTATCTGTTCAAACTCAGCAACAATCTCAAGTATTTACTTTAAGTGCTACCTCTAATGATCCTGATCATGCAAAAATGATCGCTAACGCTGTTGCTCGTTCATTTAAAAAGAAAATCAAGTCTATTATGAACGTCAACAACGTGACAATTGTTGCAGCAGCTACTACGCCACAACAAAAATCATTTCCGAATACTGAATTATTTACTTTAGCAGGAATTATTTTAGGACTTATCATCAGTATTGCGTTCATTATCATTCGTGATTCAATGAATACAACCGTACGTGATGATTCATTCATGACTGATGAGTTAGGCTTAACTAATTTGGGACAAGTTTCACACTTTAGATTGTCAAACAAATTTAGTGTGAAGAAATCTGCCAGTGATAGTAATAAGAAGAGAAGAGTCTAGGAGGTGAATGTTAATGGCATTATTTAGAAAACATAAAAAACGTGGTACTAATGAAACTATGAATTATGGGGCAAAGTTAATTACTGTAGCTAAGCCTCAAAATCCAATTAGTGAGCAGTTTAGAACTATTAAGACTAATATCAGCTTTATGTCGGTTGATTCAAAAGTAAGATCATTAGCACTTACTTCTGCTAATATTTCTGAAGGTAAGTCTACTGTTACTGCCAATGTAGCTGTTGCTTATGCTCAAGCTGGTAAAAAAGTCTTACTTATTGATGCCGACTTGCACAGACCTACACTTCATCAAACTTTTGATTTAACTAACAATGTTGGACTTACTACAGTACTGACTTCTGAAGCTGATGAAATCAACATGGATGAAGTTGTTAAGCCAGGATTCGTAACAAACTTATCTGTTTTGACAGCTGGACCGCTTCCTCCAAATCCATCAGAATTGCTAAGCTCAAATCGAATGAAGCAGTTCTTGGATGTTGCTGAGCAACATTATGATTTGGTAATTTTAGATTTGGCTCCAATTTTGGAAGTTTCTGATACTCAAGCTTTGTCTAGCCATATTGATGGAATCGTTTTAGTCGTAAGACAAGGTGTTACTCAGAAGCTTGCAATTAAACGAGCAGTTGAGATGATTAACCTATCAAAGACGCGCTTACTAGGATATGTATTGAACGATGTCAAATCTGGTGGTGATGGCGGCTATGGATATGGCTACGGTTACGGCTATGGATATGGTTACGGAGAAGAGAAAAAGAAGTAATTATGGTTTTAGTAGATATACACTGTCATATATTGCCAGGAATTGATGATGGTTCTAAAGATTGGGAGACATCATTAAAACTAGCTCAAGATGCAGTTGATGATGGGGTTACCCATGCATTACTTACCCCTCATCATTTAAATGGTAGATACGTTAATCATAAAAATGATGTAATTGAGCTAACTGAACAATTTAAAGAAAAGCTAGCAGAAAATAATATTCCATTAACAGTTTTTCCAAGTCAAGAAGTTCGATTATCTGGTGACTTAGTATCAGCTTTGGATAATGATGATATTTTGTTTTGTGATGAAGATGGAACTTATATGCTTTTAGAATTTCCAAGTGAAAATGTTCCAACTTATGCAAAGAGTACAATTTTTGAAATAAAAAAGCGTGGAGTGACGCCAATAATCGTTCATCCGGAAAGAAACAGTGGTATCTTACGAAAGCCAGAAATGCTGCAGGACCTAATTGAGCAAGGCTGTTATGTTCAAATCACTGCTAGTTCATATATGGGCACTTTTGGTAAAGAAATTGAAGATATGAGCAAGCGATTTATTGAAGCAGGACAATGTGCTTGTTTTGCGTCAGACGCTCATGATTTGCCTAGACGTGATTATGAATATAGTGAGGCACTGAATAAATTAGATAAAGAATTTGGCAGTGAATTTACTGAATTATATAAAGAAAACGCCAGACGAATTATTAATGGTGATAATGTCAATATGCCTTGGCAACAATTGAAGAAAAAGAAAAAGTTTTGGTTATTTTAGATTAGCACTTAGGGAGTGATGGGATGCTTTATACTGGAGAACAAATCTATGTTGATAAAGATAAAGTTCAAGGTAGATATTTTTATCATTCAGTCAAACGTATTTTTGATTTTTTAGCTAGTGGTATCGCATTAATTGTTTTGTCACCATTATTTTTATATTTAGCTTTAAGAGTACGTCATGAAGATGGTGGACCTGCATTTTATTCTCAAGAGAGAATTGGAAAAAATGGTAAGCCATTTAAGATGTACAAGTTTCGTTCAATGGTTGTAAACGCAGATCAAATGATTGAAGAACTAGAAGATCAAAATGAAATTGATGGAGCTATGTTCAAGATCAAGAATGATCCGCGAATCACTAAAATTGGACAGATTATTAGAAAATATAGTCTAGATGAGTTACCTCAATTATATAATGTTTTAATCGGTGACATGTCACTTGTAGGACCTCGTCCACCTTTGCCAAGCGAAGTTGAAGAATATTCAGAATATGATAAGCAACGACTTGAAGTAACTCCAGGATGTACAGGTTTATGGCAAGTTACGCGTCGTAATGAAGCGGATTTTGATGAAATGGTTTGGCTTGACATTATATATATTAACAATTCTGGCTTGTGGGAAGATTTTAAGCTGATTATTAAGACAGTAGGTGTTATATTGCATCCTAATAGTGCATATTAAAAAGCTAGTTGATATAGTGCCAACTGGCTTTTTTAATAGTAGATGAGGAGAATAATGAAAGATATATTTATAGTTGGATCTAAGGGTATTCCTGCTCAATATGGTGGATACGAAACTTTTGTTGATGAACTCGTAACACGACAAGTGAATAAAAATATTAAATATCATGTTGCTTGTATGACTTTTAATAAGAAGGCTAAGCATTATGAGTACAACGGAGCGGATTGTCAAGAAATTAGTATTCGAGATATTGGCGGAGCAAAGGCTATTGTTTATGATTTGAAGGCTTTAAATTGGGCATTAGATCAGATTAAAAAGAATAACTTAAAAAATGGAATAGTTTATATTTTAGCCTGTCGAATTGGTCCTTTTATTCACAGTTATATCCCTAAGTTTCATAAATATGGTTTTCAAGTTTGGGTTAATCCAGATGGTCATGAATGGATAAGAGCCAAGTGGTCAAAGCCAGTTAGAAAATATTGGAAGATCAGTGAAAGTGGAATGGTCAAAAATGCTGATTTATTAGTTTGCGATAGCAAAAACATTGAACAGTATATCCATGAAACTTATGAAACATATAATCCTAATACTACTTTCATTGCTTATGGAGCAGACGTTGTTAGATCATCATTAAATGAAAATACTGATAAAGTTGTTAGTTGGTATAACGGGCATGATGTAAAACCAAATAACTACTTCTTAATTGTGGGCAGATTCGTTCCGGAAAATAATTATGAGACTATGATTAGAGAATTTATGGCAAGTGATGTTGATAAAGACCTAGTCATCATTACAAATGTCGAACATAATAAATTCTATGAAGAACTAAAAGAAAAGACTCATTTTGAAACTGATAAACGAATCAAATTTGTTGGTACAGTTTACGATAAAGATTTATTAAAATATATTCGTGAAAATGCATTTGGTTATATTCATGGACATTCAGTCGGAGGTACAAATCCGTCTTTATTGGAAGCCTTGGCGGATACTAAATTAAATCTTTTATATGGTGTTGGTTTTAACAAAGAGGTTGGCGAAGATGGCGCTCTTTATTGGAGTAAAACCTCAGGCTTTTTGAAAGATCTATTGGAAAGAGTAGATAAATTATCGGATAAACAAATTAATAATTTAGGAAAAAAAGCAAAACAAAAAATTATTGATGGATATTCTTGGGAAAAAATAGTTGATGATTATGAAAATATTTTTTTGGGAAGATAATCAATGAAAATTTTAGAATATACACTTGGGTTACCACCTTTTAGGCGAGGAGGGCTTCCTAGATATAGCACAGACTTATCTGAAGCATTAGCACAAAACAATGAAGTTTATTTATTATATCCGGGACAAATAAACCCATACTCTAAAAAAATAAAATTATCCCCAAAAAATAATAAATATTCATTTAATACTATTGAAATGAAAAATTCTTTACCTATATCTTTAGGACTTGGCATCAAGGACGAAAAGTACTATATGGAAGAGCGAGATATTTCTAGTCTAAAGAAATTCGTCGAAGATATAAAGCCAGATGTAGTTCATTTTCATACTCTAATGGGTATGCCTAAAGAATTTTTTGAATATTTGCATAATAAAAAAATAAAATCTATTTATACTACACATGATTTTTATGGCCTTTGTCCAAAGATCTTAAGCAAAAATTCTAAGGAAGAATTAAGTAGTTCAAAATGTTCATATGATTGTATGATGTGTAATGTCGGACCATCATATAAAAAAATAATCATTATGCAATCTCATATATATGAGAATTTAAAAGAGAGTAAGCTAGTTAAAAATTTGCGTTCAAAAAATAAAGCTATGATATCAAAAGAAGATGAAGAAGTTATTTTTAATGATGCTCAGGTAGAATTACGCTATAAATTACGTGAATACTATTTGGATATGTTCAATTTAATTGATACTTTTCATTTTAACAGTGGTGTATCAGAAAAATATTTTAAAAGATTTTTACCTAATATTAAGGGAAAAATAGTTTCTATAACACACGGAAATTTGGAAGATAACAGACGAACAAGAAGCTATGAAATAAATCATCCGCTTCATTTTGGGTATATTGGACCTTATGATAAAAAAAAAGGATTTTATGAATATACTAAGATTTTAAAGAAACTGGAAAAGGAGTATAAATTCCAGGCTGATTTTTATGGTGATATTGTTAATAGAGATGTTTTTAAAGATGATAGATTTGTAGAGGACGAGGATTTTTTTAAAATATTCAATTCTTTATTCATCTTATCTAACTTATCTACTTCAAGTTGCATATCTACAATTTTAGTCTCCAAATTTTTAATTGCCT